>MEUB01000010.1 GCA_001771535.1 candidate division WOR-1 bacterium RIFOXYB2_FULL_37_13 | reverse complement strand
TAATCGCTAACTTTCGCAGAACCGCTAACTATTGCAGAACCGCTAACTATCGCATCACCGCAAACTTTCGCAGAACCGCTAACTATTGCAGAACCGCAAACTTTCGCATAATCGCTAACTATCGCAGAACCGCTAACTTTCGCAGAACCGCTAACTTTCGCAGAACCGCTAACTATTGCATAACCGCAAACTTCCGCATCACCGCTAACTTCCGCAGAACCGCAAACTATCGCAGCCAAAGAAACCCATCCACCGTTTTTAGTTATATACCCATCCAAAAAATTTCTTTGAACTATTTCTAGCTTTATTTTTTTAAAATATTTACTTTCAACTTCATATTTAAAATTTTCCGTAACTAATAATTTATCTTTAACTCCTCCAACTTTAAAAACTGATCCTTTATTTGTAACTGTATATTCCTCTGCTCCATCAATACCAACCACCATATCTCCAGCTTTTATTTCATCATCTAAAATTGCGTAGCTCATTTTTTACCTCCCAACGCTTTTTCTTTTTTAATAAACTTTAAAATTTCTTGGTATTTTTTTAATTGATCTTTAACCACATTTAAACAGTCCTTACAAATATATTTTGCATTTGAAACAAGAGAAGAAGAATGTATTTTTCCTAAAGAGAAAGAATGAATATCTCTTTCTTTTGCATAACTTGAAGCTTGTTTTATTGTAGTTTTATCTTTTAATTTTCCACAATAATCACATTTTGCGAGGACTTGAGTTGCTAACCAATTTATTTTTTCTTCTAATTCCTTTATTTGTAAAGTTCTTTTTTTATTTAAAAACATTTATCTTTCTCCTAATTCTTTTTCTAACACATTCTCAACAGCCCATTTCTTAAACTGCATTTGCCCTAAAAGCAAATCTTCATGCAAGGTTTCAAGTTCCGGCATAACAGCAGTTAAAGAATTTAAAATGACAGGTGATCTTAATTTTTCTAAAATCTGCCTAATCGTAAGATTAGTACAAAGCACCCGACCTCTTTGTGATGACACCAAAATAGTTAGAGCTCCATCGATAATTTTCTGATGTCTTGTTTCCGTAAAAATATGCTTAATTCCTGCTAACCCCCAAATCTGATCTTTCGTCCGCGAACTAATTCTGTCCATCATTTTTATCATCTCCCTTTCAAGCTTTTAAGCCTTCGACTATCTTCTTTGCCTTTTCAATGTCAACATCCTTCTCAATAAATTTAGTTTGGCATTTTCTTCCGCAACAAACACCAGCTGACACTTGGCACAGCCCTAAACTACCGGCTCTCCGCACACAACACATTTAGTCATTTGTCTCACTCCTTTTTGCTCATCTATGGCAGAAAAAAGCTTAATAAACCT
Organism: candidate division WOR-1 bacterium RIFOXYB2_FULL_37_13; assembly: GCA_001771535.1. Classification (GTDB taxonomy): domain Bacteria; phylum Margulisbacteria; class WOR-1; order XYC2-FULL-46-14; family XYC2-FULL-37-10; genus XYC2-FULL-37-10. The sequence continues at coordinate 11,567 of MEUB01000010.1, read as the reverse complement.
GCCCCTCATTTTGAGTGTCTCACTTTTTTAAAAATTGACGTTGCATAATCATCTAGCTTTTCATCTTGTAAAAATAAGCTATAAAGCCCTTCATAGTTGTTAATCATGAATCTTTCGTCCTCTGTCCATGCTTTAATAAGCAAAAAAATTATTGGCATTTTAAAAATAAACAAAGCAAAATCTGAAAAGCCATTATTGCCATTTATCCAATTTATAGCAAAAAAAACTTTGCGTGCATGCCAAATAAATTTCTGTTTTTCTAATTCCATGCGAACCCTTGTTTTTAAAAACTTTGGCGCAAAAACATTAACTTTATTAAGCACAAGAATTCAACTCCTTTTGCTTTAATTTGATTTCTTCGATAAATTTTTTAGCCTCTTCTGGTGTTGGAATATTACCTTCTGGTTCTGGTGGTTTGTAAGTCGGTGGTGGAGAAAAAGTTAAAGCGTTTGAGCTATATTTCCCCTCCAAAACTTTTAAATAATTCGTATCATTCTCGATCACCCAATCAAACGAAGCTTTCCATCCCCCAGTTTTGCCAAGCAAAAATTCGGAACTTTTTATTTTCTTAATCAATTCGTCGAAGGACTCTTCAAATTTTGGCTCCGACAATCTTGCTCTGAGTTTTTTTTCTCTCGTTTCGGACAAATCATAAATGATCGGGATTCCTGTCCCTTGCATTGCCTTATTCCACTTATCCACAATTTCAGAGAAATTATTTGAACATGCGGAGAATCTGTTAGGTTTAGTTAGGTTTAGTTTAGTTAAGTTAGGTTTAGTTAAGGATGAATTTCTAAGAACTTCTAAGAAATTCTCTGAAGGAAAGAATTTTTCCTCTTCTGACGGCAAATCTGGAAATTTGGACTTTGTACGCCTGTCAAGGCCTGTTTGGTGGTCTTCAAAATTGAAAATTTGCAAGTATACTTCATTATTATAGGTGGTATACCAGTATATCACTCCGGATGAAGCCATTTCGCCTAATGCTATTTCAAACTTTTTAATTGGATGTTTTGACAGAGGCATAACTAGAGCTTTCACTTTTTTCGGAGTGCCATCCATGCGACCAAAATCATCGGAATGTGGAATCATCCAAGTAAATAACAGTTTTGCAAAATCAGAAATTGAGTTTATTTTTTCAGAGATAGAAATTATTTTGCTTAGCATTCGTCTGTTCGCCATGGAATTTTACTCCTATTTTATTTTTTGACCGGCTCAAGGTAAAAACTTTGCATAGCCTTGATCTACACAAATTCACCATTGAGCCAGTCGCAAAAACTACAAAACCCAACCGTCTTTTATTGTTTGCTCAATCAATGTGCTTGCCTCAAATTTTGTTAATTCGTTTAAGGTTTTATTGAATAATTTTTTGATGTGTTCTTGAAATTGTTCCTTATCAAGTTTTTTTGAATAAAATATTGCGTATATTTTTTTAATCTGTTGAGTTGTTGCTTTTTCATTAGGATTTTTAATGGAATAAGCATCAGCTTGTGGTTCGCTTTTGTCTTCAAATGTTTGTTCTACTTCTTGTTTTGTTACTTTATTTTTTTCTCCATTTAAAGCCTTATCTTGTTCTTCTCTGGTTGGTGGAAAAGTATCCTTTTCTATTTCTTCAGGATAAATTTCTTCGGCAGAAACTTCCCCTGCTCCAATCAGATTAGACACAGCCCTATTCCAAGCCCTTGTTTCTGCTGTTGTTCGAGTGTTGTGAATCGACTTGGATATTCCTTTTTCACTATTATCACAAGACCCTGTTCCTTCTGCGAAAGCCCCATTTGGTGCTGTTGCTCGAGCTTTAAAATGATAGGCAAATTTACCTTCTCCTAAATCCTCTTTTCTTTCTTCAACAAGCTCTATATTTAAATTAAAAAACCTAGCAGCTTTTCTCCAGTAAGATTTTTTGAGGAAATTTTTACCGCCAATTTTTTGGACATCGCTTTCTGTCACGATTTTTTTCTTCAAATCCTCGTAAAGATCCCAGGCTTTTAACGCTTCATTTGAAGTTACAGCAGGCAGAACAATTGGTTGCGCTGGCACGATTGATGATGTGTTAGTTTCCATTTTCTTTTCCTCCATATATATATAATTCCGAGATTAGTCGAGCCTCGCTAAGATTAAAACCGAGCATTGACGGTAGATTGGCTATTGCCGCTTCTCTGCTATCTGCCGTGTAAACCTCTTTACCATCGACCGAGACAGTCACTTCTCCATTTTTGCAATAGCCTATCTGTAATGTCCAACTCATAACCTCACCCCATCATATGCTTCAACCACTATTTCTAGTCTGTCTTTGTCGTAAGTCAAAATTTCCCTAAGCGTCATATCTTTTTCTCGGTCTATCCTATTCATCAATTCTGTTAATATATTTTTCATTTCACTACCCCCTTGTTTTTTTCGGAAGTAGCAGTATAATGAAATTGTTGCAGGGCTTTTTAGCTAAAACTAAAAGGCTCTTTTCATTTACTGGCTACTTTATAATACGGGTTAAATTTCAATACCCTTTTCAAAAGCCAAGTTTTCAGCCATCCACGCTCTTGTAACTCTCGGGTTTTTCTATCATAAAAATTGCTATCACCTCCATGCTCATTTAGTTTTATCAAATAAATCAATTCTCCGATTTTTTTATTTAGCATTTTTCCGCCTCTTTTAATTTCTCTGCCAATCGCTCCTGCCAAGTGGTTTGCTTAGTGGCGCATTTAATAATTTGTTGCCATTCTAATTGCGTAAATTGTAGCCCGCTCAAAGACATTATAAATTCTTTCGGGTTCAAATTCGCACGCAACAAATCGCCTAACAACTTTCCCTGTAAGGTTTCGGGCAGATTACAAAATTCGGCTTTTGTTTGCAACTCTTCGATTGTCTCCATTTTGTTCACCTCCCTTTTTTTTAATTTGAGAAATTCAACCACTTAGGATGTACTTTTTCAGAAGCAGAAAAATACGGTTTGGGGGCAAATATCTTGCCTTCAATGTGCTTCTCGGGATCTGAAAGATAGACGTATTTAATCTGAAACTCTTTTTGCGTTGCCAACCCTAACCAGCTAAAAAGCGCAGTTGCAATATCCCTAATCATTTTCTTTAGCCTCCTCTTCATATAAATAAAAAAAGGTCACTCACGCCGCCAAGCAGCCTAACCTTTCAGCTAGGTGACAAAACCTTGTCATGAGTGACCCGATAATTACCTTATAAAACAAAAAAGGTCTTAATCTTATGCTTGGCGATTCCAATTTCATATTCTTCTCCTAAAAAAATTACTATAGATTTTTGGTTGACAAATTGAGGAATTTACAGGAGAATAAAGTGCTCTAAAAACAAAAAACCCACACCTAAATATTATTTTAGATATGGGTTAAAATTTAAATTTTCTGCGGCTAATTCATTATTTTCTCGATTTCAAAAAACACACGATATATTATGCGACATTACTTATTAAGTAAAAAGGCTGAAAAGTTAATAGAAATTTATGGTATAAAATCAAATCTGTTGGCTGCTTCTTGGCCATAGCTAATAAAGAGATTGATTAAACAATCATTGATTTCTTTATAATCAACCAATCTTTTGCTTATATCATTATTTGTCAATCTAAAAATAATATCCGCAAAATCTTTCGGAATTTGCCTTAATGCTTCTGCAGGGATCCTGTCTGTTAAATGAAAATCCTCGCTTTTATAATAATAAGTTTTTCCAGTTAACATAAAAAACATTGTTAAGCCTAATGCATAGAGATCTGTTTTCATTGCAACATCAACATTTCCTTCTCCCCCATCAATTAAAACTTCAGGAGGTTTATAGGATAGTCTTCCTGATATAATTCTCTCTTTATAATGAGCTTGAAGCGTTTCATCGTCTGTGCCTTTTCTTTTTGCAACCCCAAAATCAATAACCTTAATTGAGGAGCTATCATCTTTTCTCGTAGAAATTAATAAATTTGAAGCGCAAAGGTCTCTATGGGCTACTCCTACAATATTATGCAAGTCTAAAACAGCTAAAAATGTCTCTAAAGAAAATAATGTTACCTGCCAAAAAGGTATTGCATCCCCATATGTTGCCATATATGATTTAATATAATTATTTAAGTTTAATCCCGGAATATATTCCATAACATAATATGGAAGAGAAACTTTTTCATTATTAAATGGATCCCTTATAAAGATTGCGCCTATACCATAAAAAGAAGGAAGATAAATTGATCCGATCCTGTTTAATTCACTCAAAAGATGCCCTTCTTTAACAAGATCCGCGCTTAAATCCAGTTGATTTGGTATTTTTACGATAACAAGCTTCCCCTTCTTTCCATAGCTACCCCAAAAAAGAGTTCCCATCCCACCACATTCTAATTTTTCAAAAATATTAACTTTAGGAAAAATCTCAGGACCATTTAAATTAATTTCATTAATTACTAAAGAAGAAGGCCTGCATGTTGATGTTAAGGATCTGTTTGTTCTAACAGATGAGCAAGTAGATAAAGAAAGAGAACAAGTCTTTTCTCTCTCCAAAATATCAGAGTTGGCGGCCATTACAGCCTTTACATCTCTGGTTACCGCTAATCTTAACATTCTTAATATTGGAGCCAGATTAGGTTGAATACTAACGCGCACTTGTGGCATATAAACTTCTATCTAAAAAAAAATGCCGGAATTTCACTTTTTGTTATAAGTGCAATAAATAAGATTAGTTAAGGATCTCCTGCTTAAGTATATGCACCAAGATAATAACAAGTTAGGTAATGGCTATCTGATCTGTCGAAAAATGTTGATTTGTAGAGAAGCAAAGCTTTTTGATGGTCTTTAGCTAATAATTTTTTTCGCTTCCTGCTCTATTTTTTTTATCATTTATCAATCCCCAACACCCTTAACCCTTAATCCAAGCGAATAGTTTCTTGCAGAATTAAATATGTCATCCGCTTGAATTAATAGATTGGCATAATCAAAAAGCTTGTAAGATGCTATTGCCCTTATTTTGGGAACATTAGGTTTTGGATTGTTAAAATCGTATAAATCTCCACTTATAATCAATTGCTCAGTTGGAAAAACATCAAATCCTCCGCCTAAATAGGTATTAACCATTCCTAAATGTATTCCAAGGTCTGAATATATGCGGCGTGAAATCAAAAAATCTAATAAGCTTAATCCTCGGGTAGGCCCCTCTCCGATTCCAACTCTTAAATAATCTGTAGGATTGCTTACAACATCCAAATTAGCCCTAATACTGTTTGCAATTGTCCCATATTGCAAGTCAGCTGAAGGTTTCAAATTTAATCTTCCAAAAGAATCAAAAAATTTGTTTGCGGAGGTTAAAGTCTTGTTTGTTTCTTTGGTCATTCCCTTCACAGAACTTTGAAATTCCGGATCAGTTGTTATTTTCATAATACCGGAATTTGTAGCGCGAATTTCCTGCGCTAGTTTTTCAATGTCTGCTGTTACTTTATCCGCTGTAAAAACAGCATTCTTAAAAGCGGCTTGAAGTTTTGGATCTTCTATAATACTTCTAAATGTCAGCAGAATTTTTTTTGTCTCAATAAGATTTTGCGCTCCAATATCAACAAAATCAACTATTCCGGCAGTTGATATTCCCGGCAAAACTGAACCCTCAATATAAATAGCTTCAGCTGTCCCAGGCCTTATTTCAAGATATTTTAGACCTACAATACCATCAAATCCGACTCTTAATTGAGAATTATCAGGAACAATTATATCCTTTTTTATTATTGAATATACTTTTATGTCTGCAGGATTTGGATCTATTTTTGTAACCTTCCCTATGGGAAAGCCTCTATACCTAACTTCTGATCCAACAGTAAGCCCTTCAATATTTGTAAAGGCTCCAATGATTTCTTTCCCACCTCTCATTAAAAAAAGATCACTTTTCCAGCTTATAATAATGGCAAGAATCATTAACACTAAAAACGTAAAAAAACCGACTTTTGCTATATTATTAAAATTCATTTCCAATAAACCTCCTTAAAGCTATGTCTTTTCAATCCCGGCATTTATAAATTCTTTTATAATAATATTTTTAGAGTTTTTCGCTTCAGAAACTGTTCCAGCTTCAATAAATTTGCCATTGTGAAGCATTGCAATTCTGTCAGAAGTTCTAAATATTGTGCTTAATTGGTGTGTTACAATAATTGATGTAACCTTTAGTTTTTTCGCAAGATCATTTATAAGATTTTCTATATGTGTTGAAGTAATTGGATCCAAGCCTGTGGTTGGCTCATCGTACAAAATTATTTTGGGATCAAAAGCCAAAGCACGCGCGATCCCGACTCTTTTCTGCATGCCGCCCGAAAGCTCAGCAGGCATAATATTTCCTTTATCCAAAAGTCCGACCATATCAAGTTTTTTGTTTACTATTTGCTGTATTTCTCTTTCCGTAAGTTGAGTATGTTCCCTTAAAGCAAAAGCTACATTTTCAAAAACGGACATTGAATCAAATAAAGCTGAATATTGGAAAACCATTCCTATTTTCTTGCGAAAACTTATAAGTTCTTCCTCTCCGAGCAGTGAAATATCGTTATTTTCAACAATAATTTTCCCTGAAGTAAGATTTTCCAGTTTTAAAATAAGCCTCAACAACGTGCTCTTTCCGCAACCAGAAGGACCAATTATTGCAAGCGACTGACTCTCAATGATTTCAAGATTGGCTTCCTCTAAAACCATTAATTTGCCATATTTTTTTGTTATTTTTTCTATTTTTATCATTTAAATAATAATACCGAAAGAAAATAATTAAATATAAATAAAACAAGAAGAGCCGTAACAACCGATGAAGTAGTTGCTTCCCCTACCCCTTTTGCCCCTCCTTGCGTTTTTAGCCCTTTATAGCAGGCAACAATTGATATAAGCATGCCGAAAATAAGAGATTTTAAGATGCCGCCATAAATATCCATGGTTGTCAAAAGCTGCTGAGCCGAATTTAAATAATCCATGGAATTAACTTTTATAAGATAAACAACCACAAGATATCCTCCCAAAAAACAAAATAGATCAGCCAAAACAGTTAAAAGCGGAAGCATACAAGTGCAGGCAATAAACCTTGGACCTACAAGATATCGAACCGGATTACTGCCCATAGCCTGTAACGCGTCAATTTGTTCTGTCACTTTCATTGTTCCTATCTCTGCTGTCATTGCCGCAGCAATTCGTGACGCAACAACAATACCGGTAAGAGCTGGAGCTAATTCACGGGCTATTGCAATTCCCATTACTCCACCAATAAACTTTGCTGCTCCAAATTTTAAGAATTCAGTCCCAATTTGTACAGCAAAAACCATTCCTATAAAAAAAGCTGATGTTATGGCAATTGGTATTGAATCAATCCCTATTTTTACCATTTGGACAAGAATCAAACGAGGTTTTATTTTACCTTTTAAAATATTGGAAATTGTCTGAAAAAAAAGCCCTGTTACATGACCAAGCTCTTCTAAAAGAGAGAGCATTTCAATTCCCAGTTTTTCAAGAATTTTTTTATAAAGCATTTTGCACCTTTAAAAAAGCATTTGGTAGAAAATCAATAATATCTGTAGCAATTAAACTATATTCCCCTTTAACTTTAACTGCAATATCTGCTGCCAATCCATGCAAATAAACACCTATGCAGGCAGCGTCAAATAAAGAAAATTTCTGAGCAATAAATGCGGAAATAACGCCTGTTAAAACATCTCCCATCCCCGCAGATGCCATCCCCGGGTTACCTGTGCTGTTAATAAATGTATTCCCATGATTATCCGCGACAACAGTCTTATCCCCTTTAAGGACCAAACAAACTCCCCATTTTTTTGCAAATTGTTCCGCAGTTTTGACTCGATTTTTTTGAATATAAGAAACATCCAAGCCTGTAAGACGAGCCATTTCTAAAGGATGTGGAGTTAAGACAATATCAGCCTTGGACTTGATTAAAACATCTAAATTGCAAGATAAAATATTCAAGGCATCCGCATCAACAACAAGAGATTTTTTGGTTTTGGAAACAATTTTTTCAACCAAAAATTTGGATTCTTTGTTCATAGAAAGCCCAGAACCTACAGCCAATACGTCAAACTCAAAATCATTTATTTCATAAAAATTTTTAACAATGACTTCCGGAGTAGCCAAATTTACAAAGTTCCGTAAAAAATTTGGAACAGCCAAATAAACAAGTCCCGCGCCGGATCTTATAGCTCCTCGAGAAGATAAAATCGCAGCGCCGATCATTCCCGAAGATCCGGCAACTATCAAAACCCGACCATAATCCCCTTTATGAGAATTTTTTATTCTTTTTGGAATTTTAATTTTATTTTTCAACATAAACGGATGCAATCGCATAATCTCTGCTGTGAGAAAGGCTGAGCTGGGCTTTTTTAAGAATCTTCCCCTTAAAAATCAGAAAAGGCTTACCCAAAGAATCGTTTCCTACCTCAACATCCTTCCATTTTATCCCCTGTTTTCCTCTACCAAGCCCTAAAATCCCAACTCCAATTGCTTTGGAATAAGCTTCTTTGGCTGAAAATCTTACCGCGAACTCATGAATCCCTATCTTTTTTCTGCGTGTACAGTAAGCAATTTCTTTTTCAGTAAAAACTTTATTTAAAAAGTTGTCACCATATTGGTTAATAGCCTTCTGAATCCTCTCTATCTCTATAATATCAACGCCAATTCCTTTTACCATAGATTTTTATTATAACATAATTTTTTAGTTATTCAGTTCTTTCGTTCTTCAGGTTTTTAGCTTTTTTGATTTAATCATAGATAACAATATATGCTTTGCCGATTACTTTATTCCCTGAAATTATCTTATAAATATATATGCCGTTTCCAAGCAAATTACCGGTTATCGATGACCTTCCATTAAATATTACCTCGTTATAGCCCGCTTTTCCTCCATTTTCACCTTGAGTAAAATTAGCATTAAAAGCAATCGTTCCGCTGGAACTAAACATATAAATACTTGTTGGCGCATCCCTATTTAAAATGTATGTAAGTTTTGATTCCCCATCTTTTATAGGGGAAAAATTTGTTGGATACGATGCTACAGACCCCACAACTTTAATTTCGTCTGTAGCTACTTTAAGGTTTAAAATTTCCTTGCTGACTGTATTCCCTGATGAATCAGATATTCTTACTTTAATTGAGTGAAGAGTGACTGATTCATTTTCCAGAACATTGTCAGGAGTATAGGCAATTCTTAAAAGTAAAGGAGTTGACACAATTGTTGTATAAGAAATTTGTTTATTATCAAAAATAATAATAACAGATGAAGCATTCAATGTTGTTATATCTGTGATATAAATATCAAAAGTAGGGCGTTCACTTATAAAATCTCCATCTTTAATTACTATTCCCGATGATTCTATGGAAATTACAGGTTGTGATGAAGGAATTGTTTGTACAGTAAAAATATTTTCTCCTGAAGAATTACTCCACAAACCCGCGCCGTTTTTACTCCTGACCTCCCATGTATGCAAGCCATCAGACAAAGTGGGTGGTGAATAGCTGGCTGTAGCTCCTTGTGTTGCAAGTAAATTATCAAGTGTAATTTCATAACTTACAACTCCTGATATAGCATCAACCGATACTTCCCATGTTAATGCGGGAGTTGCATCTGTTATTGTAGTCCCATTTGCTGGTGTAACTAATACGGGAGAAGTTGGCAAAGTTGTGTCAACAGTTATGGAACTGTTAACACTCTCACTTTCAAGTAAAAGAGAATCTCTTAGCTTGTAATATATATTTTTAGCCCCATCTCCCGCAGAAAAAGCATATTCATATTTGTTTTGATATGTTATCCATCCAGTATCGTTTAAAGAAAAACCGCTATCTTCGGCTGCTCTCATCTGCGCAGGATCACCCAAAACACCTGATGCTTCAAGTGAAATTGTTGAACTGGAGCTATATAGACCGCTGCCTGTTATTTTGTCGGTTAATGAAATAGATGAAACAGAGGGTCCAATGGTTTGTACAGTAAAAATATTTTCTCCTGAAGAATTACTCCACAAACCCGCGCCGTTTTTACTCCTGACCTCCCACGTATGCAAACCATCAGACAAAGCGGCTGGCACAGTATAACTAGCCGCTGCTCCTTGTGTTGCAAGTAAATTATCAAGTGTAATTTCATAACTTACAACTCCTGAAACATTATCAACAGATGCTTCCCATGTTAATTCAGGGGTTGTATCTGCTACGGCAACCCCATTTGCTGGTGTAGCTAATACGGGTGCGCTTGGTGCTGTGCTGTCTATTATAAAATTCGAATTGCTTGCATCGCTTCCTATGTTTCCTATCGCATCTTCTGCCAAAACTTTTATTCTTGCTTCATTGGTACTTATTGACGGCAAACTCCAACTATATGTTCCGTCATTTGCCTCATTAGAAACTATATTTATCCATATATTTCCTTCGTCTGTTGAATACTGAATTGTTATCGGATTTTCTGCCAATCCACCACTGTCACTGGCACTCCATGTCACCGCTTGACTGCTTCCTCCCAACCAGATTTCTCCGCCATTTGGAGCAATAACTGTTACAGTAGGGGCTCCTGTTGAAACAGTAAACGAATTTTGACTTGAATAACTCCCCCAATTACCTACACTGTCTTTTGCCCTTATCTTCCAAGTATGCGACCCTTCTGATAAAGTTGTTGTTGTATAACTTGTTGTAGCATCTTGCGTTATTAATCCTCCATCCAGATTTATTTCATAACTTGCTACAGAAGATAACACATCAGTTGATGCTTCCCATGTCAACGCAGGCGTTGCATTTGATACTGTAGCACCATTTGCCGGCGTACCTAACACAGGAGCGCTTGGGCCGGTCGCGTCTATAGTCAATACATATGTTGTTGAATATTCGCCCCACAATCCTACCCCATTTTTACCCCTTACTTTCCATTCCTTTGTCCCTTCGGATAAAGAAGAACCTGGCGTGTAGTTTGCTGTCGCCCCCTGTGTTGTTAAACTTCCATTTATACTTATTTCATAGCTTGTTATACCCGATATATCCGAAAGAGCGTTCCATGTAAATGTCGGGGTTGTTTCGTTTGTTGAAGTGTTATTCGATGGAGAGATCAATGTCGGTGCCCCCGGTGCTGTGCTGTCTATTATAAAATTCGAATTGCTTGCATCGCTTCCTATGTTTCCTATCGCATCTTCTGCCAAAACTTTTATTCTTGCTTCATTGGTACTTATTGACGGCAAACTCCAACTATATGTTCCGTCATTTGCCTCATTAGAAACTATATTTATCCATATATTTCCTTCGTCTGTTGAATACTGAATTGTTATCGGATTTTCTGCCAATCCACCACTGTCACTGGCACTCCATGTCACCGCTTGACTGCTTCCTCCCAACCAGATTTCTCCGCCATTTGGAGCAATAACTGTTACAGTAGGGGCTCCTGTTGAAACAGTAAACGAATTTTGACTTGAATAACTCCCCCAATTACCTACACTGTCTTTTGCCCTTATCTTCCAAGTATGCGACCCTTCTGATAAAGTTGTTGTTGTATAACTTGTTGTAGCATCTTGCGTTATTAATCCTCCATCCAGATTTATTTCATAACTTGCTACAGAAGATAACACATCAGTTGATGCTTCCC
>MEUB01000009.1 GCA_001771535.1 candidate division WOR-1 bacterium RIFOXYB2_FULL_37_13 | reverse complement strand
CCAGGCCCAGGAACCATTGTAATCCCAATAAGTGTAACTAATCCCGTTTTGGTCAAATATTTCCAACATATCTTTTGTCCATTTAACGCGACTTTTAATATCAGCAAAACCTGAAGATCCAAACTCTGTACAAAATAAAGGAACATTATTTTCTTCTGCAAACAAAACATATCTTTCAAAAATCAATTTTGCCAATTCTTCTTTATCATGTACAACCAAGTCTCCAGAACTCCAAGATATTCCTATATGCGCCCGATCCTTATCTGACAACCAACCTTCAATTTGATATTTATATCCAGGGAGAGGCTTGATGTAAAATTGCGACGGCAGCGGCATCCAATTAGCATATTGGAAATAGAGATTAGAAATAGAAACCGAATAAGCATCGGCAAAGCCATGAGTTGTTTCGTAAATATATACCGGATCAAGCGCCTTATCTCTCGGGGTCTCATATTTATCGGGGAAATACGTATACCAGTACAAATATTTTTCTCTGTTATAAAAATTCCACCAAGGATCTTTATCTTTCAAAAAATCGGGCAGTTCAGGCTTAAACGATCTGTTTGGCAAAGGGAGTTCTTTTCTATTCCCAGCTGGATCGATCTCATACAGTTTCATATCATCGGCATAAAGCTTTCCTTCTCCACGACTAACACTAAAATAAGGAGAACCAAATACTGTATCAGCTCCAGAAGGAGGAGATACTGCCTCTGTTGCAAAATAAAACCATCCGTTCTCTTCTTTTTGAAACCTAGCTTCGGAATTAGAAATCCATTTCTGGTTTTTAATCTCTTCAAATGGAAATTCAACTCCCATAATATCGCTAAAAACACCTTGCTGTGTAAAAAGTGTCGGATGATAAAAGTGAAATACATAGACAATATTTGGGTCATCATATTTTACAAGAGGGATAAAATTCCAATCAACATGATGCAAGCCATTTTGGTCGCGATTAATAACCTTTGCTTCAGGATTGGAAATGAAAAATATATGATTGCGATCAATTGTTCGTAAATCTTTTAATAGTTTTCCTACTTTATCATTCCAAGTAGCATTAGTCATGCCTTCAGGAATTTGAGGTTCATTAAACAGCTCCCAACCGGCAATCCACTTTTCTTTTTTATACCTGCCAATAAACTCTTTCCAAAAGCCGACAAATTTATCCCAGTTATCTTTACTTTCAAAGATAGAATCTTCTGTTCCCCTAATAGTATTTGTATACCCGGGCGGGACATGAAGATTGACAATGACATAGATGTGATTTTTCTTAAGCCATTTCAAATGTCTTTCGAAAATCTTAAAATTTTTATCACGATTTGGATTGTCATAAGAAAAGCGTTCAATGTTAATACAATATCTTACAACATTTGCTCCAAGTCCCCTGATTTTTTCTACATCATCTTCTTTGAGCGACCATTCAACCTCGTCTGAATCCTCAATCATTACCATCTCTTCTTTTTTGGAATCCCATTTTGAGAAGAGCCCGTTATCAACCGCAAACCCTTTTAATGTTATTGCGTTAGAATCAGAGCCAATAACCTTATTCCCTTCCACACTTAAATATGCATTGCCTATTCCACTCATAAAAACACCTGCAATTAATATGCTTATAAGAAAGTTTAAGATTTTTATCATATTAACTTCCACATATATATCGACAAAATCGGTCTAAAATTTCGATTTTTTACGCGCTACCCTTGAGGCGCTACCTTATTGTGCGGAACATTTACAGCTTGCAAAAAGAGCTCTTTTATTCTATATAATATAAAAAATGGAATGGATAATAAATTGTAATTTAATTCAATTCCATTTGGCAAAGTAACAGACATTTGTTCATATTTTAATTTGCCGCTATATACGCGTATTGCCGTCTTTTGATTGCTTCTATATAAAAATTGATGAAGAGATTTTAGTGATCCTTGAGTACTTGATTTTACTTCAACAGGAACAAGATTCCCCTCAATATTTAGGATAAAATCCACTTCCGAGGAGGCTCCCTTTTCTTCTCTCATCCAAAAATACAATTCATTTCTATCATAAAAATTAAGCGCCATAAATTCTTGAGCACAAAATTCTTCGAATAAGCCGCCTCCATAAGAAGGATTAATTAATTTTTCTTTTATTTGTTCTTTTTTTAAATTTAACACATGCGCACATAATCCTATATCTAAAAACATCGCCTTTGGAGATGCTTTAAACTTTAAAACTAAAGGCAATGAAATTGAAGTTGTGGGATAAATTCTTTCAACAAGCATTGCTTCATGAAGAATATCAAACGCGTTAGAAATGCTTCGAGAACTATTATGCTCTCCGCCTAATTTAGAATATTTTATTCTCTTCCCTGTTTCAAACGGAATTTTATCCCATAAAAGCTTTAAATATTCTACTTCAGAATGCTTTGCATACTTAACAAAGTCTTCTTTAAAGGAAAGAATTAAATCATCGTGACATTTTTTTATAGTTATTAAATCTTTACTTTTAAGATATTCTTTTATAACTTCAGGCATGCCGCCTATAATCATATAGTCCGACAGGAGACCAAATAACTTATTCTCAATAACTTCTGACAAAGGTTCGTTTGGTCTATATTTCCCAAGATATTCTAAAAGATTGTTTTCTCCAAGAGCATTTAAAAACTCTTCAAAAGTCGTGGGATATAGATATAAAAACTCTACCCTTCCAACAGGAAAAGACCATCCCTCTTTTTTCATGCGGACTTCAAGCAAAGATCCGGCACTTATTATATGAAGCTCCGGAACTTCTTCATAAAAATAACGCAAACTTTTTATTGCTTCCGCAGAATTCTGAATTTCATCAATAAACAAAAGGGTTTTTGATGGTATTATTTTTTTATTTACAAAAAGTTCGATATCTTTTAATATGTCTTTTGCATTTTTAACTTCGGAAAACAACTTTTTTGCATCATCTTTTTCTAAGTTTAATTCAACAAAACCTTGAAAAAGCTTTGAAAGGTTTCTAACAAGCGTAGTTTTTCCAGTTTGTCTGGCACCTCTTATAATAAGAGGTTTTCTATTGTTTTTTTCCTTCCATAATAACAAATTTTCTTCAATTTTACGTTTAAACATAACCACATTATACACAAAGAATAGGTTGTTTGCAACAATATTACACCAAAAGAATACGTTGTTTAGAACAAAAAACTAAAATTAAGGTGAATTATAATCCCTTCTTCATCAACATCGGCTTTTTGCCAGAAAGGAGTAAAAAGAGGACCGCCATGCGAACGGCGACACCGTTTGTCACCTGCTCTAAAATTACATTGTAAGGGCCATCCGCAACTTCAGAAGAGATCTCAACCCCGCGATTAATCGGTCCGGGATGCATTACAACCACATCAGGCTTACATTTTTTGAGCCGGTCAACAGTTATCCCGTAAAGTTTGTGATATTCTTCGACAGAGGGGAACAACCCCTCTTCCTGCCGTTCAAGTTGGATTCTCAAAACATTTATAAAATCAGCATCAGAAATTGCCTTCTCCAGATTATAAGAAACTTCACATCCCATTTCAGTAATTCCAATCGGGATAAGGGTTGGAGGGCCAACAACAACCACTTTTGCGCCAAGCTTGTTTAACCCCCAGATATTGCTTCTTGCAACTCTCGAATGGGCAATATCGCCAACAATAACAACTTTTTTGCCAGCAAGGTCACCTTTTTTCTCCTTCATAGTAAACATATCAAGCAGTCCCTGAGTTGGATGTTCATTGCACCCATCGCCGGCATTAATAACAGCGCCTTTGATGTTTTCTGCAAGAAGATGGGGCGCTCCCGACATTTTGTGGCGGATAATAACTCCGTCATATCCCATAACTTCCAGATTTTTTGCCGTGTCAATAAGGGTCTCCCCTTTTTTAACACTGCTTTGAGCCAAACCAATATTTGTGGTATTTGCCGACAAGTTTTTCGCGGCAACATCAAAACTTGTGCGGGTACGTGTTGAAGGTTCATAAAACAGTGTAACAATATTCTTTCCAAGAAGAGCAGGAACTTTGCGGACAGGACGGGTCATAACTTCTTTCATCGATTGGGTTGTGTCCAAAATAAGATTGATATCCTCCGCGGATAAATATCGCAGACCGAGAAGATCTTTTGTTTTAAGGCCTTTTACCTTGTTCATTCTAACCTTTCTTAATTATAGCATAAACATATGAAATCCGCAGGGGTGTACTTGTAAAAATAAAGCTTTTTAATTTTTTGAAACCGCTAATGCTTTTAAACCTGAGTTTGTTGTTGAAAGCAAAGGTTCTTGACTTCTTTCTTGTTGAGCAATATGCCCCCCTACGCTTTTTCCTGAAAAAGACAAGAGTTCTCTTTGAAGTTCAATACCGCGAAAAAGCCCGGTTAAAAAAATGTAATTTTTCGC
This sequence comes from candidate division WOR-1 bacterium RIFOXYB2_FULL_37_13, assembly GCA_001771535.1. Taxonomy (GTDB): domain Bacteria; phylum Margulisbacteria; class WOR-1; order XYC2-FULL-46-14; family XYC2-FULL-37-10; genus XYC2-FULL-37-10. The sequence continues at coordinate 56,910 of MEUB01000009.1, read as the reverse complement.
ATTAGTAGTGCGCTTGCTAAAATCCCACGTAATGTAAAGATTCCATAAAAGAAGGGGGATGAAAACACTCAAAAAAGGAAACGCAGGGATATCTCTACCATCAGCAAACAAAAACGATGAACCCAAAGCGGAACCTAAAGTCCCTATAAAAAGAGCAATTTGCGGAGTTAAAATTGATATTAAACTTTCATCTTTTTCATCAAATAAGAAAGAAGTTATCCTTTCTACTTTTTCAGAGGAGAAATTTTCAAAATTCCGTTCAAAAAGAGGGTTTCTGTTTTCAAAAAGAACCCATAAATTAGCTTCTGTTATTTTGCTTTTCAATGTTTGAACTAATGCTTCATAATATCTTAAAGTTATAATTTCTTCCGGTGTTCTCTGAGCCTCCATTCTGTCTGCGTTAAAAATTTTCGAAAATATTATCTTTTGCGAAGCTCCTCTTTGAGTCCGCATATTTTTATAATTATCTCTAGCTTCCCTCAACCCTATATTTTCTTCAAAAAACTTCCTTGTAACATCACCAGCTAAAAACCCACTCCCAAGATACCGAATAATTTTATTTTCTATCTCTTCTGGTTCTTCAGCTTTTTTAAAAGAAGCCCCTATAGCCCCCCAGCTTAAACATCTTTCCAAAACAATCTCTTTGGATTGAATAAACCCATGCCAACCGGCGCCCTCAACATCGCCATGCAACATAGCTGTTTTTAATGCTTCATTTTTAACGCAAAGAACCAATCTTGGTTCTTTTACGCTGTCATATGCGAATCTTTTTACTCCTACCTTCATCCTTTTCCTCCAATATGGTAAAACATAGACCCCTTAGCTTTGCGCAGGACAGGTCTTTTCGAACTCTAACACCTTAAGCAATCTAGAAGTTGTTGTTATATTTCTTTGTGTTTCCACAAGGCAAGCGGTCCCTCTTGCCTTATCCATTGCTCCTATGCCAATTTTCATAACAATATATCGATAAACTTTATAGGGAAATTTCATCCATATGGCAGATGCTGTTATAGCCGCTATCGTTAAAATCAACAGCCTTAAATTGTGGACTTGCAACAAAAAACATTATCCAATGCTAAAATCGAGTGAGTTTTACAAATAACCTTTCATTTCTCCTGATATAATTATTTGACATTCTTTAGTTAGACTTCGCTGTAACAAGATAAGCAGTAAAAAAAATTTCTTTGATTCCTTATCAAAATAGCCCGAATTTTGCTATAATTATATAAAATGCAAAGCCGTTTTAAATTAAGTTTAATTATAATTATTTTGTTGTTTCTTTTCTTTGCCATTTTCAGTCTGTCCCGGTTCCTGCCAATAGAACACTCAAAAACATTTGAGGCAATGGGGACATTTGTAACAATAAAAATAAAAGGGGTAAATGCCCCAAAAAATATAACGCTAGCCTATAATCGAATAAAAGAACTGGAAAAAATATTCAATCGTTTTGACCCCGCAAGTGAAATCAGCAAAATCAATTCAAAGTTAGCCGAAAATACAAAAACAAAAAAGTTCTCCCCTCTTATTATAAAATTAAGCAAAGATGCTTATAATTGTATTGCGCTTGCCCAAAACATTTCAAAGCTTACAAACGGAGCTTTTGATATTACACTGACAGGAAATTATAAAAACATGACATTAAACCCCGAAGATTACAGCATAAAAATATTAAAACCCAAAATACAATTAAATTTAGATGGAATAGCAAAAGGGTTTGCCGTAGAAGAAGCGCGTTTCCTACTATTTAAAAGAAATGTAAAAGATGGTATCATAGATATGCGAAGTAGCATCGCTGTTTTTGATATTCCCAAAAAAATAGGTGTCAAAAATCCGTTTGAAAAATCAGGTATTTTTGAAACAATCAGCCTAAACAGCGGGCAGGCTCTCTCTACTTCAGGAACTTACGAACAGGGATTGCACATTATAAATCCTGTGGACAAAAAGAAGGTTGATTATTGGGTTTCGATTACAGTTATCGGAAAAGACGCGGGGTTTTTAGATGGCCTTTCAACTGGTCTTTTTGTAATGAAAAAAGATGAAGCGGTTAAACTCGTAAAATCATTAAATTTGGGAGCAATTTTGATAACAAAGGATAAAAAGGTTTTTAAAGTCAATATATGAAAATTCTGGCAATTAACAGCGGTAGCTCTTCAATAAAATATAGCGTGTTTGATTGGGAAAATAAATTCTTACTGGTAAAAGGAGTAATTGAAAGGATCGGAATACAGGGTTCTTTTATTCGCCAGGAATCCAAAAGCAAGGGAAATTACCTTGAAAATCATGAATGCAAAAACCATGAAGAAGCAATAAAATTAATTGTTAGCGCACTGCTTCACAAAGAACACGGCATTTTAGATAATTTATCTCAAATCAACGCAGTCGGCCACAGAGTGGTTCATGGAGGAGAAAAGTTTAAAAGTTCGGTGCGAATCGATGACAATGTCTTAAACGAAATTGAAAAAGTAAAAGACCTTGCCCCTCTTCATAATCCACCCAACATAGCAGGAATAAAAGCGGCACAAACATTACTTCCAAATGTTCCGCAAATAGCGGTTTTTGACACTGCTTTCCATCAGACAATGCCAGAACATTCCTATATGTACGCCACTCCCTATGAATGGTATGAAATGTACGGGGTCAGAAGATACGGATTCCATGGAACATCTCACTTGTATGTTTCAAGGCGCGCGGCTGTAATGTTAAACAAAAAGCCAGCCGACACAAATGTAATTACAATGCATATCGGCAATGGCGTATCAATTTGTGCCGTTAAAAATGGCATATCTGTCGATACAAGCATGGGATTAACCCCTCTTGAAGGGGCTGTGATGGGAACAAGGTGCGGGAATATAGATCCTGCAATTATTTTGTTTATGATAGAAAAAGAGGGCTTTTATGCCGAAGAAATTGATACTGTTCTAAACAAAAAAAGCGGCCTCCTGGGAATTACAGGAAAATATATGGATAGGCGTGATGTGGATAAAGCCGCGGAAGAGGGAGACCCAAGATGCCAACTGGCACAAAAGATAGAAGCTTACAGGCTGAAAAAATATATAGGCACATACGCCGCGATACTCGGAAAGGTTGATGCTGTCGTTTTTACCGCGGGAGCCGGCGAACTAAACTGGAAACTAAGAGAAAATGTTTTGGGTGATTTGGAGAATCTGGGGATAGTTTTTGACAAGTCCAAAAATCAGGCCGCCACAAACAAACAAGAAACTGAAATTTCAACAAATGATTCAAAGGTAAAAGTTTTTGTAATTCCAACAGATGAAGAAAGAGTTTTTATTGAAGATGTTGTCGCTATTTTAGAAGGAAGGTACAAAGCACATACAGAATTCACCTATTCTTTTGATTCCCCAAATTATGAAAAATAAAGAAGATAAAAATTTGTTTCCATTAACACTTCTAAGGCCAAAAGAAGACCTTATCTGCGGAGCCGTATCAGTAAGCAAAAAGCAGAGAGCAGAAAACAGAAAAGTTTCCTATCCTTGGGATCTTATTTCCAACCTCAAAGAAGATATGGAAGAGGATTTTAAGTGCATTGATATCGGAATAAAAGGTAAAATCGACAAAGCAGCTGTTTTAATTAACAAAAAAAATATCCACATTGGAAAAGATACGGAAATTGGACCTTGTGCGGTCTTGGACGCTTCAAAAGGCCCAATTTATATAGGAGACAAAACAATCGTCCACCCGCATGCTCTTTTAAGAGGTCCTTTATATATTGGAAAAGAATGTAGAATATCAGGAGAAATTGTTCACTCTGTAATAATGGATTACACAAACAAAGGACACTATGGGTTTATCGGCCATTCTTATATCTGCTCATGGGTTAACCTTGGAGCAGGCACAACAAACTCAAACTTAAAAAACAATTACGATAGTGTAAAGGTTCAAGTTGACGGTAAAATGGTCGATTCAGGACAAACATTTCTGGGATGTTTCATAGGGGATCATACAAAAACAGCAATCGGAACAATGATATACACAGGATGCGTTATAGGAGTTTGCGCGAATTTATTTGGAGAACCTTATTATAAAAAATTTATACCTTCTTTTGCCTGGGGAATAAAAGGAAAGCAAACACTAGAACAGGCGATAAAAACCGCAAAAACAGCTATGGCAAGGCGTAATGTTGAATTTATACGTAAAGACGAAGAACTCTTCACAAAGGCATTTGAGTTAATTTGATAGTAAAAATTATGTCGTTGATTTCTTGAACAATTCTTTTTGAATCCGCTCTTTGGCAAACTTCATTTTACTTATAATCTCAGCGGCTTCCGCGCGAGTAAAGGCACGGTTAGGTTCGAACTCGCCGACACTCAAATATTCCAAAAGTCCGGCATTTTTGGCCGCGGATATATACCTCGCGGCCCAATTATTTTTCTTAACATCGTTATAAGGATTGGCAGAAAGTGTTTCTGGAATTATTAGGCCGGCAAATTTAGATAAGACAACAACCGCTTCATCTCTTGTTATAATTTTCCACGGTTTAAATTTGCCGTTCTCATATCCTGACATATATTTCTTCGCAACCACTGCCTTAACATAAGGAGCAGCCCAATGGTCTTTGTCGACATCAGCAAAAATATCTTCATTTACTGATTTATCGATTTCAAGTCCTTTTGCCTTAACTAAAAGCGCTGCAAGTTCTCCGCGGGTTAAAGGCTGTTCGGGTCTAAATGTATTGTCCGGATATCCGTCAATAATACCAAGTGTTGCAAGGTATTTTATTGGATCCTTCGCCCAATAATTATCAGAAACATCAAGAAAAGCCTTTAAATTTTCCGTTTTTTTAAGCTGAGTAGTAAAAACTTCGCTTTTTAACATTTCTTTAGCATTAAACGGCTCTTTTTCATTTAAAAAGCCTATAGAAAAGAAGTGCGCGGCATTTTGCGTAATTTCACCGTATTGATGATAAGCATAATCAAAGCTAAATCCTTTATATTTAAGCCCCACCCCTGCCGTCAAATTATTTTCGATTCCAACCCCTGCCTCAGTAGCTTTTGGCGTCTGATCAACCCCACCCCTTAAAGCAAAAATCTTGTTTATCCACCATTCAACTCCGGCATGCCAAACAGAAGGGATAGAATTATTGCTCATTTCAAGATCAACATTCAATAAAAGATTCTGGTCTTTATATTGCCGTAAACCTTTTTCACCCAAAAGCAAAATGGAGCTTCCCAATTTAAACGTAGCAGGAATGCCTTCTTCTCTTCCCGTCCCCCATGTAAATTTTCCTCCATTGCTCATGGGAAGCAAATTTTGAGCTGTTAGCCCAAAATCAATCCCTTTTCTTGCGTTCCATTTTAATCCCATATCCAAGTCGGTTCCATACCCGCTTCCCCCCTCCAAAGAAGCAGAAGTGTCTGAAAATCCCTGATAAAAAATCTTCGCATTTCCACCAAATGACATGTTTCCAAAAAAAGGTTTAGCAAAAGAAAAATACATCAAAGAAGAAGAATAATCAGTCGCCCCATATTGGTTAACAACAATTTCTGTAGTTGTTGTTGTAATTGTAGTTAAAGGTATACCCGAGGTCGCAGCGCTTATAAACCCAAACCCAAAGGTCATAAAAGGAGTAGGGTTGCTGATGCCAAACGAAACATACGTTATATCTTCAAGCATTTTGCCAGTCATAGAGACAAGAGAAAGCTTTGGTATCTCAGCTAGTCCAGCCGGATTTAAAAATATAGCAGAAGCATCCTGCGCGTAGCCGACATAAGCCTTTCCCAAAGACAAAGGCCGCGCGCCAACTCCAACTTCACCCAAGTCGGCAGAAATAGCCCATGAAACAACGGAAAAAGAAACTAACAGAAGAATTACAACAAAAATTTTCTTCATTGTCGCTGTAATTATAGCAGAAGAAGTTAAGGTTGCAAGATGAGAAGGAGTAACTGTTGTAGACCTCGAGAAGAGAAGCCTTAATGAAAAATTGACAAGTTTTCTATTTTTTGATAACATACATATAAACATATGTATATGGAGGTCGCAAATGCTTACAAAAAAGATTCAAGTTCTCTTGGAAGAAGAAGAATATAATAAATTAAAAAGGATCGGTCAAAAATACCATAAATCCATAGGGTCTATTTTAAGGGAATCGGCGGAGATTTATGCAAGCAGGCTCCCGACAAAAGAAGGACGATTGCTTATCTTAGACAAAATACGCTCTTTTAATGCTCCTGTTTCCACTTGGGAAAAGGAAGAAGCAAAAATCATGCAAGCGAGAAAAACCGGCAAGTGAAATCTTATTTTATTGATACCAATATATTAATGTATGCCCATGGCAAGCCCAATAAATATAAAAATGCCTGTCTTGAAATTATGCATCTTATTTCGATTGATAAAATATTTGGAATAATTAATGCGGAAGTTTTGCAGGAAATTTTTTATAAATACTTTTCTATCGGGCAAACAAAGATAGGAATAGAAATGGCAAGAAACGCTTTAGATATAATTCACATGGTCTGGCCTATAGAAAAAGATGATTTAGAAATAACTTTACAGCTTTTTAAGGAATATAATTTCCTCAATCCAAGAGATTCAATTCACATTGCTTCTATGATAAAAAACAATGTAAAAGAAATGATAAGCGCAGACAGGCATTTTGATAAAATAGAAAAAGTTTCTCGAATAGATCCTTTAGATTTTCAATATTAAAAATTAAAGAAATATGGACATCAAAAAAATACGCAACTTTTCTATAATCGCCCACATAGATCATGGGAAATCAACTTTGGCCGACAGGCTTCTTGAATTTACAGGGACAATCGAAAAACGCCAGATGAAAGAGCAGGTTCTTGATACGATGGAGCTTGAGAGGGAACGAGGAATTACGATTAAGGCACAAGCTATCAGGATGGAATACCAAGGCTATTCATTAAATCTTATAGATACACCGGGCCATGTCGATTTCTCTTATGAAGTATCCCGTTCACTTGCCGCATGCGAAGGAGCCATTCTTATAGTAGATGCAACTCAAGGAATCGAAGCACAAACACTTGCAAATGCTTATTTAGCTTTAAACAGCGACCTTACAATAATTCCTGTTATAAATAAAATCGACCTTCCAAACGCGGAAATAGATAAAGCCATTGAAGAGATAAAAAATGTTTTCGGTTTTAAAAAAGAGGAAATAATTCTTGCAAGCGCCAAAGAAGGGACAGGAATGGAAGAGATACTTGCGGCAATCATAGAAAAAGTTCCTCCACCAAAAGGTGATCAAGCTGCACCCCTTCAAGCGCTAATCTTTGATTCTCAGTACGATATATATCGCGGAGTTGTCTCTTATCTGCGAATAATAAATGGCGTACTAAAAACAGGTGCCAGAGTCAGAATGATGGGAACGGGCGGAAACTATGAAGTGCTGGAAGTTGGAACTTTGAGATTAGGTTTAATAAAGGGGGACGAACTAACTCCAGGCGAAGTGGGCTATTTAATATCAGGAGTTAGAAATGTCCGCGAATTCAGGGTTGGAGATACTGTTACAACAATAATAAATCCTTCAAAAGAAGCTCTCTCAGGATATAAGCCAATTAAACCAATGGTCTATTGCGGATTTTATCCTATAAATGCAAGCGATTTTGAGCATCTAACTGAGGCTCTTGAAAAATTACAACTAAACGACGCCGCCCTTTTCTTTGAAAAAGAGACATCCGCCGCTTTAGGATTTGGTTTTAGATGCGGATTCTTAGGACTTCTTCATCTAGAGATCGTACAGGAGCGGCTGGAGAGAGAATATAATATCGATCTTATAGCGACAGCCCCAAACGTTATATATGAAATTAATTTTAGAAACAAGCCTGCTATTTTCATTGATAATCCCGTTGATTTTCCAAATCCATCAGACATAGAAAGCATCGAAGAACCATATTGTAAATTGACACTCTTTACGCCAAGTGAATTTGTTGGCAGTCTTATGGAAATTACAATGGACAAACGCGGTGTTTTCAAGGGAATGGAATATCTTGATCCGACACGAGTAATGCTCAGTTATGAAATACCTTTATCTGAGCTTATTTCAGAATATCACAATGATATGAAATCAGCTTCAAAGGGCTACGCTTCTATGGACTATGAACTTGTAGGTTACAGGAAATCTGATCTTGTAAAAATGGACATTCTTCTCAACGAAGAACCGATTGACGCGCTCTCAACAATTGTTCACAGAGAAAAAGCATACTATAAAGGCAAACTTCTTGTTGAAAAGCTAAAAGATGTAATTCCGCGCCATCAATTCCAAATACCAATTCAGGCATCAATTGGAAGCAAAGTAATAGCACGCGAAACAAAACCTGCACTGCGAAAAGATGTTCTGCAAAAATGTTATGGTGGCGACATTACCCGCAAACGCAAACTTCTTGAGAAACAAAAAGAAGGGAAAAAGCGAATGAAGAGAATCGGATCGGTAGATGTTCCTCAAGAAGCTTTTATGGCTGTTTTAAAATTAGGGAAATAAGTTTTTCCCTCGAAATTTCAAACGCCAGGTGTTAAAATCAATGCTATGTGGACAGATAACGACATAAAATTTATGCGGGAAGCTTTACGCCTTGCAAAAAGTGCGCAAGGGAAGACCTCTCCGGACCCAATGGTTGGAGCTGTTATAGTTAAAAATCAAACAATTATTGCTTCAGGTTATCACGCGGAACAGGCAACCCCTCATGCCGAAGCATGGGCAATAAAAAAAGCGGGGAAAAAAGCCAGGGGAGGAACGCTTTATGTAAACCTGGAGCCATGTTGTTTTTTTGAGGCCAAAAACAATCCTCCATGCACAAAAATAATTATTGAATCAGGCATAAAAAAAGTTATAACTTCAATGCAGGATCCGAATCCATGTGTCAATGGAAAAGGGATCCAAGCGTTAATCTCTGCCGGAATTGAAGTTAAAACAGGCCTTTTGGAAGATGAAGCAAAAAAACTAAATGAGATCTTTATAAAAAACATTACAACTGGCTACCCTTTTGTAATCATAAAAGCAGCTATGAGCCTGGATGGTAAAATAGCCACAAAAACTGGTGAAAGTAAATGGATAACAGGCGAAAAAGCAAGGCAAAAAGGAGCCGAATTGCGCAATATTGTCGATGCCGTAATGGTAGGCATTGGGACAGTATTAAAAGATGATCCGCAGCTTACGGTACGCAACATCAGAAACAAGATTAAAGATCCTCAAAAAATCATTTTAGACCCACAATGCAAAATAACCCTAAAAAATAAGGTCTTAAGAATAAACCCAAAAGCAACAATAGTTATAGCATCTAAAAAAGCTTCCAAAAATAAAATCAGAAAAGTTACATCGACAGGCGCAAAAGTTTTAATTGCCGATACAGATAAAAACGGCAAGTTCAACATGAATAAATTAATGAGAAATCTTGGATCAATGGGAATAACAAGCATATTAATAGAAGGGGGAGGAAAGACACATGCGGCAGCATTATCTTCCGGAATTGTTGATAAAGCCTATTTTTTTATCGCCCCTAAAATAATCGGAGGAAAAAACGCAATAACCCCTGTTGAAGGAAAAGGAATATCCCTTCTCTTAAAAGCAATACGAGTAAAAGGTTTAAAGACAGAACAATTAGGCAATGATATCCTGTTGTCAGGTTATATACTAAAATAAGCAAGCATAATAAATATCAGTAAATCAGTCACTTTTATCTTGTCCCATTTTAAATTTTAGGATATAATAAAACTATGAGTGAAGAGACAAAAATAACAAAAAACATGACTATTGCAGAAATAATAAAAATAAAACCTGCTTCAGCAGCTGTTTTAATGTCTCATGGGATGCATTGCCTTGGATGTGTCATAGCACAGGGAGAAACACTGGAACAGGCAGCAGACGTCCATGGCATTCCAATTGAGGAGTTGTTAAAAGCTATCAATGAACAATAATCATTTAAAACTAAAATGTTCTGTCTGCGAACATGAGATAGAAATCCCGTCTGATACTCAAGTTGGCGCAAGGGTAACCTGCCCAAATTGTTTTGCACAGTTGCATCTGGGAATTGAAAAAGGAAAAAGGAAATTAAGATGCGCTTTATGCCTTATCCCGGACAAAGAATGCCGCACTTTTGATTGCGAAAGAAGAATGTCAGAACGTGAAAAACGGGGTTTTTTCGATGTAAGGCTGTAGGAGGGAAATTGTGTTACGGAATGTAAAAGTCTATTCAACCCCAACTTGCCCATATTGCAAAATGGCTAAAAAGTTTTTCCAGGAAAATAATATATCTTTTGAAGATATAGATGTTTCAATAAATCAGACAGCCGCAAGTGAAATGATAAACAAGTCTGGCCAAATGGGAGTTCCGGTTATTGAAATTGACGGTAAAATTATTATAGGGTTTAATAAGCCCGAAATTAAAACGATTCTTGGCCTGCAATAAATATTTTAAGAGGTGATGCAATGGCAGTAAAAGTAGATCAATCATTATGTATAGGCTGTGGAATTTGCGTAGACGCGTGCCCTGAAGTTTTTTCTTTTGATTCAGAAGGCAAAGCTATTGTTATAAAACAGGCCTGCGAAACCTGTTCTCTTGAAGAGATTGAAGATATGTGCCCTGTTGAAGCAATTGAAGTTTCAAATTAATTACCAAGAAAGGAGGAATAATTATGGCAGAAAAAGCAGTTGTCGATCCAAATGTTTGCACCGGATGCAGCATTTGTATCGATTCTTGCCCATCAGAAGCAATAAAAATGGCTGACAATGTGGCAAAAGTCGATCCTGAGAAATGTACAAGCTGTTCGGTATGCGTTGATGCGTGCCCGGTACAGGCAATAAGCATGAAGTAGGTTGTTGGGGGCACAAAAGATGGACAAAAAAAACTCCCAAATAATAAAAATCCTCAAAAAAACATATCCTGACGCCAAAATCGCTTTAAACTATAAAACTCATATTGAGCTTCTTGTCGCTACAATTTTATCCGCGCAATGTACTGACAAGCGGGTAAATATTGTTACAAAAGATCTATTTAAAAAATATAATTCTTTAAAAGATTATGCAAATGCCAAACAATCCGTTTTTGAAAAAGAGATCCGATCCACCGGTTTTTATAGAAACAAAGCAAGAAATATTATTGGCGCAGCTAAAATGATCTTAAAAGATTTTAAAGGCGAAGTTCCCCAATCCATGGAAGAGCTCCTTAAACTTCCAGGTGTCGCAAGAAAAACAGCAACTGTTGTTTTATCTCATGCTTTTAATAAAATTGAAGGGATAACGGTTGACACGCACGTTATAAGGCTTTCACAAAGATTGGGATTTAGTAAAAACAAGGATGCCGTAAAAATCGAGCAGGATCTAATAAATCTTTTCCCGAAAAATTCATGGTTTATCCTCCCTCATCTGTTAATAAGCCATGGAAGAAAAACTTGTATTGCAAGAAACCCCAAGTGCCCCGAATGCGCCTTACAAAAACTATGCCCATATTATAAAAGCATACAACAAAACTCCCTATATACAATAAAGAGCCATGGCTGAACAAATAAATCCTATTGTGCCATTAACTCCGACACAAGAAGCAATTGCCGGTTCTGCAAAAGCAATTTTCACTGCCGCTGATCGTGAAATGATTCGAAACCGCGTTGGAGACAGGGTTGGAGATTTTGATACCACAAGAAATTTTGTGGATATCGCAAAAGATATGATGGACAAAGCATTAATGATAGACAGGGCAGAAACAGATATACAAGAAAGCCTCCCTCATGAAAATGCCACAACCAGGATAACCCTAGAAAAACGGCTTATAAAGCATTCTCCTTTATTAAATCCGCAGGACAGGCCTTTTATATCAAATGAAGAAATTAAGCCTGAAGATAAATTTGGCAAAGAAGATGAAGAATCTCTTCATGAATATGCGGTCTTATACGGGCAAAAACTTTTAGGAATATCCATAAACTTTGAAGAACTTATTATTTTAGAAAATAAAATTGATCCTACAACCATAACATCAATACAAATAAATGCTGAGCAGGCAATAGAGTCTCTTTTGTTAAAATTTTTAAAGGAGGAAATAACCAATAAATTTAAAGATCTTAAATTAGCTTCTTATATAGTATTAAAGGCCAACAAACCACAAATACTTTTAGATTATTACGCGGAAAAAATAACATTAAAACTGTCAGGATTGATAGGATTATTAAAAGATTTGGAAATAACGGAGGGCGCATTAAAACGTTTATATAATAGAGAAACAGTTTTCCTGACAAACAATGTTATTAAAATAAAGGACATGGAACTTAAAAAGAAAACAGAAATCCAACACATGGAAGATGAATTGAAAAATAAGTTTGTTAAGGAATTGATGGCAGACAACCTCTTTGAAAGATATAAATCCTCCATTGAGATCAGTTTTATTAAAAGAAAACTGTTAAGCCTTCAAACCAATCTCCAAAGAATTGAATCTATACTCTACGATGCAAAAAGGATAGCATGGTTAAAATCGATTGTTGTACTAAAAGAGTTGCATTTAACCAGGGTTTTATCGGAAACAAAAAAAGCTTTTGAAGCTTTGACGCACAAAATAAATGCCTATACAGGAAGAACTCGTGAATTAGGATTACACATAAGCCGCGAGGGAGCAAAATGGATTGAAACAAAGCTCGAAGATATGGCTTTGCAGGCGGCTAAATATAAAATTGAGCTCCTAAAATCGATGCAGACACTTTCCTATGAGGCAAACAGGGAAAAAGATATAAAGTGGCTTAGCGAAATATTTGAGAATTTAAAGAACACCTAATGCTTTGTGAATCTGTGGAATTATTTTTACATTTTCCAAATGTTTTTTTGCAATTGTACGCCAGGCAAACAAGTCTGAAATAGGGGGAAGATGCTTTATTTTTTTCCCAGGCGCCGCTGGCTGAATTATAAAAGGTATTTTATTGTCAATCTCCGCGACAACCTTTGCCGCCTCTTCAATTTCTTTTATAATGCTTAAAGGTGTAACGATCACTTTGACAAAAACCTCTTTTAGGTAAGCTATCTCTAAAAATTTCTTAAAATCCCTAACATTCAAAGCGCATCCCGACGATGAAGGAAGTTTTATGTCCATAGAAACAATATCTATAAACTCTATTATCTCTTCCAAGTGGTTAGAAAGGGTCCCGTTTGTCTCCAGATAAACTTTAAGTTTATTTTCTTTGAGCCGCGGCAAAAAGTTTTTTAAGAAGTCGACCTGTAGAAGGGGCTCTCCCCCTGTTATCGAAACTGAATGGACAAAATAATTTGGCTTGCATAAATCCAAGATAAGCTTTAAAAGATCATCTTTTGATATGGGGTTTTTAAAGTTTTTGAAATCGTGTTTGCCGGGAGTTTGCTCTGCTTTATATTCGGGAGTTAAAGAGAGCGCTTGGTCGGTATCGCAGTAATCGCAAGAAAGGTTGCACCCCGAAAAACGGACAAAAACCTGCCTCTCTCCAAGATAAACCCCCTCTCCTTGGATCGATGTAAATACCTCATGCAATTGCGCGTCAGTTGAGCTCATATATTAGGGATTCTACCACAATCTTCCCCTCAATTCCGCCTCAAATTTGACGACAATTAAAGGTTTGTTATCCAAAAAAGCTACTTAACTACTCACATATTTATTCAAGATTGACTCCTTTTCTTTCAATTCTTAAACCTCTGCAAAAACTTAGAGAAAAGGATTAAAGAAATGGTTAATAACTTCTTAAAAACTTTTTAATTTCATGATTGCCAAGCAATAAAAAAGATATTAAATCACCATAAATTGAAAACAAAATCCGATTTCTTATAGAAGTTCTTATTTCCCATAAATCATCCTTTAAATGTTTTAACCCAAGACCTTCAGACTTGATTCCTGATTCATAAAAAGAAAGTAATTTATCTATGGCTTCAACAATAGTTACTTGTTCACCGTAATTAAGTTTTTTGAAAATTCGATCAAAAGACCTTTTTCTTTCATATCTCACTTTTTCATTAATCCTTTTAGCCCTTTAATGAAAGATTTTTTGTTTTGAAAAACCTTTCCTTTTTCTTTCTTCAACATTCCAAGTTTTTTCCACTCACTTTCAGTGAATTCTTCATCAATTGGGGTAAGAATTATATGATAACCATCATCTGTCACTTCAACTAATCCTCCGGAACTTAGTCCTACATGTTTTAATATATTCTCCGGGATAGTAATCATTTTTAAATTGTTTTTTTCTAAGATTTTAACAGTCATGCTTTAGTTCCTCCAAAATATTTATACTTTAATATGGATATATTTATTTTACCACAATCTCCCCCGCAATTCCGCCCCAAATTTGACGATAATAATGTAGGGGGAATCAGGAGAAGGAGAGTTTTTTTAATGATTATAAGATTGAGGAGCTTGTTTAGTCGTTTTTCTCAATTATAACTTTTTTATCTTTTTCGCAAAATGTGATTAAGAATGGCATAAAAAAGTTATCTCTCCCTAATATATTGAAAGAAACCGTAAGTTCTCGAGAAAATACTACTTTGCATTTATAGCCCATATCACCTATAACCAAAATCAAGCTATGGATATATCCGAGAATTCTTCCGCCAATACCTTCCAGATAGATTTTATTCCCCTTTTCTATTGTTATCCCTAAATATTCCGCAACTTCATGGCGAAAAACCGAAAAAGAAGCGCCAGAATCAACCAATGCCTTAAGCGTAATAGAAGAATCACGGGTTCTAAGCTGAACATCAATAATTGGAAATGATTGAGCACCTTTTTTAAAATAAGGAAATTCCATTTTCATAAAATTATGGTCAAAAGATAAGGTCCTTCACCTTTGTGAGGAACAAGCATGACAGAAGGTTCTTTGGAAAAATGTTTTTCTTCAACTTTTTCCATTAAATCTTTAAGCGTTTTATCCCAAGCTACAGGTTTGTTATCCAAAAAAGCCACCCAACTACCAGCATATTTATCAAGATTGACTCCTTTCCTTCCAATTCTTAAAAACATTTTCTTTTTCATAGAATCAATCCCTCCTGTTTTTATTTGTTATATTTTACCACAATATTTCCCGCAATTCCGGACTACTTCAACGCTACTTCAAAAACTTTGCCTCGCGAAAGTTCGCTTTCGTTGATTTCTGGAAGGGAAGAAACATCTTTTAGTCCAAAATGCTTTAAAAAATCTTCCGTCGTCCCATACAAAATAGGCCTCCCCAAAGAGTCAGCCCGCCCCTTCTCCTCAATTAGCCCTCTGTCAAGAAGAGTCGCAATTGTTCCGTCGGAATAAAGGCCTCTGATCCTTTCAATTTCCGCTTTTGTAACAGGCTGTTTGTAAGCGACAATTGAAAGCGTCTCCATAGATTGAGGAGACAATGTCGTTTCAATTTTGATGTTAAACATACGGTCAACATACTCAGAACAGGAAGAATCTGTCCCCATAATAAACCCACCCGAAATTTCAAGTATCTTAATCCCTCTCTCTGCATACTCTGCTGTTAGTTCGTAAATTCCTTTTTCAACATCCTCTTTGCCTGCCTCTAAAAGATTCGTTAATTCGTCAATTGACAAAGGTTTTCTAGTGGCAAAAAGCAAGGCTTCCAGGTTTTTCTTAAGCACATTTAATTGTAATTCCACCAAAATTCCCTCCTTGTACTATTTTAATTTCCCGCCTTTTGGCCAATTCAAGAATAGCTAAAAAAGTCACAACAACCTCAAGCCTTGTCCTACGGATAAAAAGCTGTTCAAACTCTATTCCACAACCGGATCGTTTTATCATATCTGTTATCTCTTCAATTCTTTGAGGAAGAGTAACATCTTCGTCTTCTATGTGCTGAAGAGCCCTTTGTTGCGGGATAGAATCCCAAACACGCTTAAATGCCTCTACAAGTTTATCAAGCCCTACATTCTTAAATTCATACTCCACCTTCTCGGTCTTTCTTCTCCCGTCATCCCTGTGATAACGTGAAAATATTTTCTTAAATGTCGCCCCTCTTGTCCGCAATTCTTCTGCAATTTGCTTAAACATCCTATATTCTTCAAGGTGTTTTGCCAAATCCTGTTCAATTTCGTTTTCTTCTTCCTGTAACAGTTTCTCCTGCGGTTTTGGAAGTACTTCTTTTGATTTTAATTCTAAAAGAACGGCAGCCATCAAAAGAAACTCAGATGCCAAAGAAAGGTCAAGAACCTCCGATTTTTTTAAATATTCAAAGTATGACGATGTTATTTTGGCAAGCGATACGTCAAATATCTCAAGTTTTTCATCTTTTATAGCGGCAAGCAAAAGATCAAACGGTCCTGTATATTTTTCAGTCTCTATTTTAAACGTCTCTACAGTCAAGATATAAGCCCCATAGCCTCTTTGGCCTCTTTTAAAGTTGTTGATGCGATGCTCTTCGCCTTCTTAGCTCCGTCCGCCAGAATATCGTGAAGTTTGTTTTCATCTGTTTCTATCTCGCGGCGCCTTTTTTGAATAGGTTCCAAAATTTCAAGCAGATGCGATAAGAATTCTTTTTTGCATGCCACACAACCGCGAGAGGCTTCTTTGCACTCTTGTTCAATTGCCGGAACTCCTGCCTGGTTGAAAATTTTATGGTATGAAAACACTGTGCAGACATCGGGGTGGCCAATATCTTCTTTTTTTACTCGTGCAGGATCGGTAATCATTGAATTAACTTTTTTCTTTATATCATCGGAAGTGTCAGACAATGCGATAGTATTGCCATAACTTTTGCTCATTTTTCTACCGTCGAGACCCGGCATTGTAGGAACATGGGTCAAAAGAGCCTTAGGTTCAGGGAATATATCCCCATAAAAATGGTTAAACCGCCTAGAAATTTCACGCGTCAGTTCAAGATGAGGGAGTTGGTCTTCGCCAACAGGAACAAATGCCGGTTTATAAAGTAAAATATCAACAGCCTGAAGGACTGGATACCCCAAAAACCCGTAAGTCCCCAAATCTTTCCCTTTTAACTCGGCTATTTTGCTTTTATAAGTTGGAACTCTTTCCAGCCAAGAAAGAGGCGTTATCATTGAAAAGAGGAGATGGAGCTCGCAATGTGCTGTAACATCTGATTGTTTAAAAAGGACACACTTTTTTGGATCAAGACCAACAGCCAAAAGATCGATCGCAACATCTTTTATATATCCGGGAAGGGCTTTTACATTGTCATAACCTGTAGTTAAAGCATGATAATCGGCAATAAAAAAGAAACAATCATATTTGTCTTGAAGTGAAACCCAATTTTGAAGAGCTCCAACTAAATTCCCAAGATGGAGCTTCCCGCTTGGTTGAATGCCTGATAAAACGCGTTTTCTTGTCATTTTAATGATATTGTTTTCTCGGATTTTCTTTCTTCCGCTATAGCAAGATCTATAAGCTCTTCACGCAATCTCTGGTTTTCGATCATCTTCAAAAGCACAGCATCCTGTTCTTTATTTGCCAAACTCAAAAAAGCAGTCAAAAAAACTTCAGCCTTTGCTTCAACAGGCGTCATAATAATTCCCTCCTAATAACAATAAATAAGCTGTTTTTATTATAGCATAATTTAGGGTAGATTTTTTTCAGACTTAATGCAAACGCAACAGGTTGTTGCAAGAATTTTTTATGCCAATTCGATAAATTAGTATATGGGAATAGCTATTAATTTTTATAGGTCTCTTAAAGGGCTGGTTAGTAGTGCCCCCAATGTGCCAGGCAGTAAACCAGATTTTTGTAGATATGTACATTTTACTGGATCTAATGTAGATCAAAAAAGATTAAGGCACATTTTTGAATGTGGTCTTTTTATAAAAAATGGGGCAATAGGAAATACTACCTTGCCATTTGACAGTTGTCATTTAAATTCATTGAGAACATATGCGCATCGGGGGGGGCAAGGCTATGTTCTTATTATTGACATTCCTAAGGCGATCATAAGACAAGCCACAAAGGAATGTGAAGAAGATTTCGAATCGGGCGGAGTTCCTGATATAGGTAAATATGTTTGCAAAGAAGAAGTTCTCAGCAAAGATCCTTATTTTATGAACGGCAGAAAAGCGTTAGATCCTAATTATATAGTGGGCGCCTTGGAACAAATAACTAACAGGTGGATACCTAACCCTAATTTTGCAAAAATCTAAAAAGAACCTGTTTTTTTAGGTGCAAGATTATAAGTTTTTTAAATATCTTTTGACTTCATCGTGGTTGCCGACTAGAACAAATGTAATTATTTCATCGTCAAAAGTAAAAATAATTCTATCCTTAAGAGATGATCTTATTTCCCAAATATTATTACTCAAAAGCTTTAAACCAAGCCCTTCAATGGATTTTTTTGATTCAAGGACTATTTTTAGTGCTTCAATTGCTTCAAGAACCTGATCTCGTTTCAATGCTTGAAGCTTTTTGAATAAGCGTTTAAACGATGGTTTGAAAAAGTAAATCAATTGGCTAAACTCTTCAAGTATTCTTTTGCATCTTCCCAATTTTTAAATTTCTCTCCGCCTTTTTTAGATACCAATGTTTTAATTTTTTTTATTTCTTCGGATGTGTAATTATCTTCTTTACTTGGTCCCCCATATAACCACTTGATAAAATCAAGTGCTTCTATTTGCTTGAATGGAGAAAGTTTTTTGGCATAAAACACTATTTCTTTTTGAACCTCTTTTGTTTGTTCCACTTACCACTCCTTTAAAACATTTTCATTGTTGAAGATAAATATATTATATCACATTTTTCGTTTTAACTTCATCCGTTATCCGGCTTAATATTTAAATATCTCAAAGTATTTTCAACAACATTCTTAAAAGCGGGACCACAAACAGTTTCTCCCCAAATAACTCTTTTTGGTTCATCAACCAAAACCAGCGCGAGTATTTTAGGCTTTGACAAAGGCGCAAACCCTATAAACGAAGCAATATAACGATCTTTAAGATATCCCCTTCCCCCTTCTGCCGCTTTTTGCGCTGTCCCTGTTTTTCCCCCAACGGTAAATCCCTCTATTTTTGCTTTTCTTCCAGATCCCTTTAAGACAACATTTCCCAAAAGAAGCCTAGCATCTTCTGCTGCTTTCGAAGATAGACTTTTCCCTATCTCTTCTCTTCTTGATTTTTTAATAAAGCTCAAATCCTCATTCTGAATTTTTTTAATGAGCTGTGGCCTTATTAAATTGCCATCATTTGCTATACTCATATAAGCGGCACATAGCTGAACTGGGGTAACAGCTATGCTTTGGCCAAATGTCATCATAGCAATATCAGGCGCATACCATGTTGAAGGCTCTTTCACAATTCCTCTGGATTCGCCTGGAAGTCCAAGCCCAATAAGGTCACCGAATCCAAACTGCCGTATCTTTTGATAAAATCTTTCCTTTCCCATTTTGATGCCTATCTGGGCAACTGCTGTATTTATCGATTGCTCAAGCATTTTGGAAACTGAAACAGTAGAATTCCCCCCCCAATTTATTTGATGAGAATTTTTTATTACTCTCCCTCCGATTTCAAACTGGTCTAACGCCCTAAGCTTTGTATCAAGAGTTATAACTCCGCAATCCAAACCAGAGGCCGCTGTAATTACTTTAAAAGTTGATCCCGGCTCATATATATCAACAGATTTACAATGCCAGTTTTTAGGGTTGGATTTTGCATAATAATTCGGATCAAAATCCGGCTTTCCCGCAAGCGCCAAAATTTCTCCGTTTTCCACATCAATAACAATAATAAGTCCGGAAAGAGCAGAATATTCGGCAACAGTACGCTCCAATTCACGCTCAGCAAAAAATTGGATGCTTTCATCTATTGTCAAATATATATCAGACCCTGAAGAAACTTTCTTTTTTTTGCTTTCACGCTTGGTAAGCAATTCATATCCGGAAGGATCGCTTTCTGTTACTATGTTTTGCTCTTCACCTTTTAAATAGTCCTCCATCCCAAGTTCAATGCCGGATAATCCTTCATTATCCAACCCGACAAACCCCAAAATCTGAGCCGCCAATCGTCCTTTTGGATAAACTCTTTTCTTTTCATCAAGAAAATAAACGCCTGGGATTCCAATCTCTTCAATTTTTTTTGCCGTTAAGAAATCAACTTTCCTTTTAACCCACGCAAAAAGTTTTTTATTTGAAAACCTCGGGATTTTTTTTCCTAAAACATTTTCAAGCTTAGCATAATCCCTAAATTCTTTCGGATTTATATAAATGGATTTTACGTCTACCGAAGTCGCCAAAAGCCGTCCTTCACGGTCATAGATATCACCCCTTTCCATGGCTATAGGGATAATGCGGCGCCTTTGGTTTTGCGCTTTTTGTTTATAAAAAGAATGATGAACAATCTGGATATCTATCAGCCTGATGATAACAATACCAAATACAACAAAGATTAATATTAAAAAAAGTTTTAAACGTTTTTTGTTCATACTGCTACCACAAACTCGCCAATAACAATGATAACTCTACCCGTCCACTATATCCGCTTTTAATTTTTAAGTCCGCGTCATACATCCTTTGCAGCCCATTTTTTAATTCTTCTATTTCAAATCTTTTGGAATAATTATAAAGACGTTTTATATAATAAGGAGAAGCTTTTAAAAGAGACGCAATTTGTGAAAGCTCATGCCCCATAGAGGCCAGAAGTTTTGTTTTAAAAAGTGTCCTATACTGAGATGAAAGAAAAGATAAGAGAGAAATAGGCTCTTCGTTATCTTTAAACAAGCGATCCAAAGTTACAAAAGACAAAGAAGAGTCTTTGGCAAAAACGGCATTCAAAAAAGTAAAAAGATCCCATCCGGATCGCGTCATTAAGGCCTCAATATCATTTCTGGCAACAAGCTCGTAACCGCCAAGATAGGTAGCTATCTTTTCAATCTCAGAATATAACAAAGAAAGGTTTCTCCCAACTCCTTCCACCAAAAAACGAGCGTCTTCATCGCTTATTTTTTTGCCAAACCGCAGAAACATTTTCTTCACAAAAGAGACAGCCTTGTCTTCCTCCCATTCAGGGATAGTTTTAAACTCATGAACTTCTCCTTTTGAATTTATCATTTTATAAAGCTTGGATCGTTTATCCATTTCCAAAGGATTTTTTATAATAACAATAACGCCTTCCGGAATATTTGATAAGCAATCAACCAGCAAATCCGAACTCTTTTCAAAATCAAATTCATCCAAAACAATAATTCTTTGCGGATAAAAAAGAGAAGGCATTGATACCATCTCAACAATCTGACTAGCTGAAACATCTTGAAGAATTTCTTTGGAGTAGTTAGGATGCTTAGCCAGAATCCTTAAATATTCTTCCTTTACCAAAAACTGTTCTTCACCATAAAGAAGGTAGATCATGTTTTAATGTCCAATGTCCAATGTCCAATTTCCAATTTCCAATAAACTTTCATAATAAAAGCCGACGAGTGGACTTGAACCACCAACCTACTGATTACAAATCAGTTGCTCTACCAATTGAGCTACATCGGCATCTTAGCCTATGACCTGGGAACCGATTCGAGCCGCGCAACCGATCGACAATAAACACCTAAAAAACTTTTCATTTATCTAAACCCTGCATTTAGCAACAGACCTTTAATTATATCATAAATCCCAATCCCTATATTATATCGCAAAGCGATATAATCCTTGGACATTGGAACTTGGACATTAAATTAGCAGCCGACGAGCGGGATCGAACCGCTGACCTGCTGTTTACGAAACAGCTGCTCTACCAACTGAGCTACGTCGGCGTATTCGTTTATTGTAGACTTATCACCATCTGCTCATCAATAGCTTGGAATTATCATTTATCGCCATAATACGGCGAGTGTCAGGATCTATTTTCCAATCAAAATTTTCAGCTTCAATTCTTCCCTTACGCTCCTGACGACATGCATATTGCACCAAAAAACCATTTCCTACCGCAGAAACCTTCCATCCATCTTCATTAATTTTTGTACCCAAAGACTTAGTCAATGCCATAACAGATTTAATCGCTGAAGCAACTTCTGTTCCTCTTGAAGTTTTCGCATTTTGAACTAATTGGATCGATTTTTTCACAAAATCTTCAGAAACACTGTTTTTATTGCTTGTAAGATCATTTTTAACTTTTGAAGAAGAAGCGACAACAACCCTTGGATGTTTCTCAATGCTGGCTGTAACAACATTATCTTTATAACCTAAGAGAAGCCTTGCCTGCTTATCTTCAGGGTCAATCTTTAATGCTTCTCTCCAGGCAACTTTTGCATCAGTTTGAAGCCCCATGGCTCGATAAGTTTCTCCAATCCTTATCCATGCTGAAATCATGCCAGGATTAATGTCCACTATATTATTAAGGCTAATTAATGCTTTTTTGTATTCTTTGTTTTTTATATCCCTCTCAGCCGCACTATAATAATCTTCTACAACCAAAGAAGCTAATTCTCTGGCTCCGGGGAAGTTGGAATTTTGCGCCAAGACTTCTTTCAGCTGATCTTTAGCCAATAAATTTTTACCTTGTTTTATATAACTTTTTGCAAGCCAATAACGCGCTTTTGTATGAGAAGGATCCAATCTGACTGCTTGTAAATAATATATCTCTGCCATTTTATAATCTCGAGAACTATAAAATTTATAGCCCTTAAGATAAAATTCTTCTGTAGGTTCGTTCACTTTCGAGGCTTCAATCCAACCCTCCGTCCCATTATCAAGTTTTACCCGATAAAAAGGAGCCTTAAAAAGAGCCGTTACTTTTTCGCCTTTTGATAACTTTTTTATCTCGCCGCCTTCTTTCACAATATAAACATCGGTCAAAGCTGTTACGTCAAATTCCGGCGCCTGAGCCGAGCTTGGAGTATCAGGCAAAACAGCAAAATCCAACGTCCTGGTAATTTGTTTCCCTTTTTTATTCTCAATGGTTATTTTGGCTAAATGGCTTCCTGGTTTTATTTCCATAGGAGTTTTAGATACATTCGTCCAGGAAAATCCATCACTCGAAGAAAGCTCGACTTTTTCAGAGGTGTCCCCAAAATCAAGCTCCGCAAAAACTCTTTCCATTTTTGATGTAAGCTTTACTTCAACAAAAATCTCGCGCCCTTTTTCAACATTTTTTGGATAGAGAGCCGTTTCAACCCAGGCAATAGACAAATTTTCAACTGCGTCCGTAGGCCCTGCTTTTAGGCTCACCCCCTGTTCGTCAAAATCCTTAAACGAAATAGCAAAAGATGCTGTTCCTCCAACAAACAACAAAACAGACAATAATAATAAAAATATTTTTTTCATCTACTCCCCCTTTATTTTTCTATTAAAAAGTAAACATTATATTATCAACAGCACAATCAAAAACCCCTTCTTTTGTCGCTGAAACAAATATGACCTGTAATTTCGATATGTTTCCACCATTAGTCCCATGGAAAACAACGTCAGAGTCTTTCGTATCTTCGTTATAAAATGCCGACAAAGGAACAGAATATCTTGTAAACCCTTTTCCAAGAACAGGAATTTCAACTACCCATTTAGTTTCTTTTTCATTTTCATTTGTCCCTTCTTGGCCATTTTTCTCAAAAAGTTCTAATTTTATTTTACCAAAAGACTTACTTCCATAAATATCTATAACCATACGGGAATAATCCGCCCCATCAATACCTAAAATAGTTCCCATGCCTCCTACGTACCAGCCTGAAGTTTTTCCTTCCAACTTTAAAACCTTGTCACCGCAAGCTTCCGCGACAGAATCTTCTTCTTTGCTTTCAGGGTTAGGCACGACAGAAGCGCTTATCTTGTCAAATACATACCATCTGTTTGACAGTATCCCATCTTCAAAATTATCTACGAGATAAAAAGTCAACCTGGCATATGCCGCGGATGCTGCAACAAAAATAATCAATATAAAAAGAACAAGCTTTTTCATTGAATTTCCACCTTTTTTTTCCTTCCATTTTTTTTCTTTAAAATTTTCGACTTTTTATTTTTTTTTGTTTCATCCTGAATAATTTGTTTTAAAGCAAGCTCCCCTCTGTCCTGCGCTTCTTTTTCTGTTTTCCTATTTTTTTCTTTACCAAACACATCGCCTTCAACAACAATTATCTCTTCAATATCAATATCGTGGGCGCCAAAAAGCTTCGATGAGTTCTGCCTGCTTAATTCCTGGGAAAGCCGATCTTTCTCGGCAAGGATTTTTCCCTGTTCCTTGCGAAGCTCTATGGCGCTCTTTTTCAAAAGCTCTTCATTTTTAATCCTTTCACCAATTATTTCATTCATTTTTTTGAGTTCATTTTTAAGGTTTTCACTTTCCATTTCTTTGCTTTTCAGTTCCGCAGAAACAAATGAAAGCTTAGCCTCAACTTCGGAAATAAAAGAATCTTTTTTTTCAACAGCTTCTTCATTGTCCTTCTTTTTGTTTTTTCTGTGACCCATATAGGTTTTTGCGGCAAAAAAAACAGCTCCTGATGTTAATATAAGCAAAACACCAAGAAGAACCGCAGCCCAATTAAAAGAAAACGATTGCTGCGTTAAAACATCTTTAAGCCCAGGGGACTCAGCCGATGAGGATCTATTAACAATAAACAGGGTAAAAAGAAAAAGCGACGGGAACAGAGCTTCTATTTTTAAAAAGAGCTTCATTAATTCCTCCTTCTTAACTTTCAAATCAAAAAATAAAACTAACCACTATTTACAACCTTCATTTTACAACATTTTTGGAATTTTTAAAGGGGAAGAAAAAGAGCAAAAAAAATTGCATTATAAAAAATGCCGCAGGGCGGAATTGAACCGCCGACACATAGCTTTTCAGGCTACTGCTCTACCAACTGAGCTACCGCGGCACGAAAGAAACCTTGACCTTTTATAATTCTACAGAAATTTTACCGTACTTTCAAGGATGGAAATAGCGCGGCAATAAGCTAAAACCTAAATTTTTGCGCCATGATAGATCTTCCCCCGTTATTATAATCTTCCCATGCCAAGAGAAAAGCTCTGGATCCCACGGAAACAAGTTGAGGTAAACGGGCTCCTGCTCTCGTTTCTTTTATTAAAATGCCATTTTTGTCAAAAATAGTGGAATTTTTATTATCCAAAGCCTGCAAATAAATGCTATAAACTTTTCCATCCCGATAATCTTCCCATGCAATCAGCTTGTTTTTGCCCAGATTTATGATCTCCGGAGAATACTGCGTCCCCGGTACTGTACAAATTGCTACTCCATCTTTTCCTGTTTCTCCAAACTGTTGTACCCTCCCTTGCGAATCCAGCTCCTGCCCAAAAATATCCCAATTGCCAAAACGAAAATCTTCCCAGACAAAAAAGGATGATCCGCCTGAAAGAGAAATAATTTTCGGACGCTGCTGAGTTCTTCCTACCTGACAGACGGGAACTCCGTCTTTTATCCAAAGAGGATTGCCTTCAACCCCAACCTTTTGAGCGTAAATATCAAAATTCCCACTTCCCTTATCTGTCCATCCTACAATAACCCCCAGCCCCGCATCATTAACAAGCACAACATCACTTTGTAAATCAGGAGCTTCACAAATGGCTGCACCATTATTTGCCAATAATGTTTTACCGGATAAATCTACTTTTTGCGCGTAAATATCAGAGTTTCGATCCCCTTTTCTATAATCAGTCCAAACAGAAATCAAGGATTTTGAATCAATTAGAGGTTCCTCCAGCCTACCCGCAAATTTGCTTAATATTTTCCCTTCATCCCCCCACAAAAGTTCTCCTTTTGAGTTTACTCTCTGAGCATATATAGCTGTTCCGCCTTCACCCTCGTTCACAAAAACAATAACAGCTCCTCCATTCCCATCATAAATAATTTTTGGCTGCCTCTGTTTTGCGAAGGCTAGCTTGGGGGTAAGAACCACCCCACTTTGCAAAAATGATTCTCCCTCCTGATTAAAATGCTGAAGATAAATTTTTGGATTAGAATAATTTCTGTAATCTTCCCAAACAACATACGCGCCTCCCCTTCCGTCCAACGCTACATCAGGATTTTTCTGATCAAAAAACTCTTTTTCAACACAAACGCCATTTGTATCCCAAAGAAGAAAACCCTGCAAATTAAGTTTTTGAGCGTAAACATTAAAAAAACCGGAACGCTTATCCTCGAAAACAAAATAAAAAGAATCATCTTCCTCTCCAATTACTTTGAAATTCTGCTGGATAACAGAACCGGAAACATTATTTATGACTCTTCCCTCCTTCCCCCAGGAATATCCTCCCCCTTTTGATATTTTTTGGGCATAAATATCAAAATTCCCTTCTTTGTTATCCTGGAAACAAAAGTTAACATCTCCGTCTTTATCAACAGAAACATCCATCTGCTGCGCGCTATGTTCCCCCTCTGACAATAGAATGCCTTCTTTATCAAAAATCAGATAACCATCTTCTGTTATTTTTTGCAAATATATCTTTTGAGCTTTCCCCGATGATTCTTCCCATGCAACATAGAAGGGAGAATCACCAAAAATAATCGGATTTTCCTGAAGACCGCTTTTACTGATAACAGGGCGCGAGGCTTCCCCCCACAACATCTCACCATTCTGTGAAACTTTTTGCATATAAACATCCGAATCACCGGCGTGTGAATCACTCCAAACTACCAGGCATCCTCCCTTCGTGTCTTTTATAATGCAGGGAGTAGTTTCTTTTACAAAATTATTGGCAACCCTAATTCCATTCTGAGCAAAAAAATTCTTGCCATTATAATCTAAACTTTGAACAAACACGCCAGGCTCTCTTGGTCTTCCATCTGACCAGGCAATAAAGATTCTGTCGTTGTCATTTCTTACTATTTGAGGCTTGTCTTGATTTCCCTCCGCTCTGCACACAGCAATGCCGGACGCCGGCCATAATAAGGTTCCTTTTGCATCAAGTTGTTGCGCATAAATATCAAAATCTCCTGATCTCCTGTCCGCCCATACAAAAAAAGCGCCACCCTCCCCATCATCAACAAGTTTAGGATACCATTGAGTGGCTTTTTCTTTACAAACAGGAACTCCATTTATAGACCAAAGAAGCTCTCCTTTTGAAGTAATCCTTTGGGCATAAATATCTTCCTCCCCTGATCGGTAATCAAACCATGTAACTATCACCCCTCCCTTTCCATCCGCAACAAGTTGAGGGAAAACCTGCCCTCCTTTTTCAGTGCATACAGGAATTCCGTTCTTTGGAAATAAAAGCGCCCCGTTCGCATCCACTCTTTGCAGATAAATGTCAAAGTCTTTGCTCCTGTTATCCTGCCAGACAATAAAAGCCCCACCTATGCCATCAGCGGCAATTTGAGGAAATATTTGTTCATTCTTAAATTTTGCCAATGGAAAAGCACTTTTCCCCCAAAGGCGGCTCCCTTCATCGTTTATTTTTTGGATATACAGGTCGGCATTTCCATCACGAAAATCTTCAAAAACCAAAATATTATTAGAGGCTCCTGACCTGACAAGTTTAGGATGCTGTTGAAGAGTATTTCCTATTGAATCATTAACAACAACTCCCCCTTCTTTCCATAAAGAGGTCGGATAATTAGGAGAAGCAACATATTCTGAAAAAGCGGAATAGAAAGATAAGAACAAAAAGAACAATCCGAGACAAATCAGCATATTAACCAATTTGATCTGTCGAATATTTTTTCTCAAATAACCGGCAAAGCAATTTAATTGGTTAACTAGCATACGCCCTTGGCTATCCCACCTTTTCGAGTTTCATAGAAATAACCTTTGAAATGCCAGGCTCTTCCATTGTTATGCCATAAATTGAATCTGCTACAGCCATTGTCCGTTTGCTATGAGTAATAACCAGCATTTGAGAAGCCTGAGAAAAATTTTTTAGGTATGAAGTAAATCTGGCAATATTTGAATCATCAAGCGCAGCATCAACTTCATCTAAAATACAAAGAGGGCTGGGCGAAGTTTTTAATATGGCAAAAAGAAGGGCAATGGCAGTCAAAGACCTTTCCCCTCCGGAAAGTAAAGAGATATTCAGCCATTTACGACCATTTGGACGCACGGAAATTTCAATGCCCGCAGCTAAAGCATCTTTCCCTTCTTCCATCATTATTTTGGCCTCTCCACCTTCAAACAGCTCGGAAAAAACAGAAGAAAAATTGCCTGCTATAACCCCAATTGCTTTTTGGAAGTCTTCACGCGCTTTAATATCCAACTCGGTAATAAGTGTCTTTAGGTTTTCTCGAGCTAATAAAATATCCTGATGCTGTGTTTCAATAAAAATATGCCGTTCTTTGCATTTTTCAAACTCATCTATAGCAAGAAGATTAACAGGTTCCAATGCCCTCAACTTTTTTTTAAGTTCTTCTATCTCTTTTTTGTTTTTATTGGCACCCAAAGCTTCTTCATCAAAAGACAGAAGATCCGCGAACAAAAGAGAATATTCCTCTTCTACAAATTTTTCAATTTGAGCCAATTCTGTCTCTATTTTTGCCAGAGAAACCTCTTTTCTTAAAAGATCAGACGATTGCCCATCTCCACTGACTTCATCAAATGCCGCGTTATTTAACTCATGAAGAACATTAACAATTTCATCTTTCCTTATTTTTAGTTCATTTTTTTGCTTTTCTAAAGAATTTTTTTCAGCTTGGAGCTTTGAAGTTTCTTCGCTCAGCGGAGTTTTTTCAAAATCTTCGGTCTGTTTAACCAATTCCGTTAATTTATTTTCCGCAGCAGATATATCAACTGCCAAATTATTAAGTTGCGTATTCTTGGCTTTCAACTCTTCGCTTTGAACCGCTATTTCTTTTTCTATCCCCTGGGATTCAACATCCAAAAGTTTGCGGAATTTTTCTACTGAAACATCTTCTTTTAACTCTTCCCAGGATTTTCCAAAGTAATCAACAAGTATTGTTTTGAGTTTTTGAGATATTTCAACCGTAAGCCTGACAGCTTCCTGAAAATCTCCAAACTCATCTAAATTTACAGATGAGGCTTCACGCCTCTTATCCCCAATCTCTTGTTTTTTTGCATAAAGGGTTTTTAGCCCATCCGTCACATTCTTGATCGCATAAGATAAAAATCGTTCTTCTTCTTTAAGGTCGCGGACTTTGTTTTTTTCTTCAAAAAGATGCCTCTCTTTTTCAATAATGAGATTCCCCCGTTCTTCTTCTATTAAATCTTTAATCTTTTCCAGATTTAAAAAAATCTGATTCAGCTCAATTTCAAGCTGTTGTAAAATCTTCTGCTTTCCTTCTCTCTCTTCCTTTAGTTTTAAGCGTTCTTCTTCTCTTTCCTCGGCAAGCTTACGTAACACCGCAACTTCTTCCGCAATAATTTCTCTGCGGGTCAAAAGAAGTTTTGCCTGTTTTTTGAAAGCAGTTAATTCCATTTGGCGGACATTCTCTTGTATTTCCTTATATTCTTTGGCAGATTTTGCCTGATGCTCAAGAGAAATAAGCTGTTCACCAATTTCAATTTTAATATCAGCTATTCTAAGCAAGTTTTGTTCAGATAAAATAAGCTTTCTTTCAGCTTCTGATTTTCGAAACCTGTATTTATTAATGCCTGCGACTTCTTCAAAAACCGAACGGCGTTCCTCAGGTTTTGAAGAAAGAATGGCATCAACACGTCCCTGGCTTATAATTGAAAGGGATTCCGTGCTCAATCCGGAATCTAGAAAAAGATCCCGTATATCTTTTAACCTGCAAGATTGTCCATTAATTAAAAATTTACTTTCTCCATCGCGAAAAGTTCTTCTCTTTACGCAAACTTCATTGTAATCAAGAGGTAAGGCCTTATCGGAATTGTCAAATGTTAAAGCAACCTCAGCCATTGACAGCGATTTTCTGGTCTCGGTTCCAGCAAAAATAACTTCCTGTGCCGTGTTTACACGGAGACTGCGGATATTTGCTTCTCCAAGAACAAAACGAAAAGCATCAACAACATTGCTTTTCCCGCATCCATTTGGACCTACAATAGCAGTAATTCCGGATGAAGAATCAAAAATAATCTTTTCGCCGTCGGCAAAAGTTTTGAAACCTTTAATTTCCAGAAATTTCAGATGCATCGGCCATTATATTATCATATAATGATTCTCTTGCAAACAATTTTAAGCCCTGTTAAAATAGCTTTCAATGAAAAAGAAAACTCTTTTGCTATTAATTTCTTTCATTTTTTTTCTGGCTGCCGTTTCACACGCGATTTTATTTGAACTTTCAAATATTAAAGACACTCTTATAACATACCAGGATATTTTAGAAATAAAAGAAAAAGCCGGAAATACAACAAAAATCAGGGTAAACAATGTCCTGCTTAACCTGAAAAACAATCTTTTACATTGCGCGTTTATCCTGCATCCCGGAAAGAACCTTATTAATATTCAAGATATCGGCCAATTCAGAGTTTTACGTTTAATTTCATTTCCAGATTTAAGCAACTTATACAATGGAAGGTTTCATTGGGCAAAAAAAGAGATAGAAGCTCTTGCGACTCTTGGAATACTGGAAGGATTTCCGGACGGAAATTATTACATGAATGACAGTGCCACAAGAGGAGAATTTGCGACATGGCTATGCAAAGCGCAGGGTCTTATGACAGACAATCCAAAAGAAGACCCTTTTAAAGATGTTCCAAAAGAACATTGGAGATCCCGATATATAAAGGCAGTTGCGGACAAAGGCTATATGGAAGCGGACACAACCGGCAGTTTTGGAATAGATATAAATATCAGCCGAGCAGAAGCAGCTGTAACTTGTTTAAAGGCGGAAGAACCTTCTATTAATGAAGTCGTCTCTATCGATTTTTTTGAAGATGTCCCTTTGATCCACCCGCTTTTTAAACAACTTAAAATTGCAAAAGCTCTGGGGCTTATAAAAGGAATATCTTTAAACTCTCCTCTCTTTGAACCCGACAGGGATATAACCAGGGCAGAAACAGCTATTCTTTTGTCTCGGCTAAAAAGAGTTGCCTCCCTAAAAAAAGAATTATATGATTTCCAGACAGAGTATACGGACGATGATTTTGCGAAAATCAATATTCCTCCCGAAATTCTCAGTGCCAAAGCATCCCCCGAATCGATAACAATTAACACCCCCTCCGCCATAACAATTAATGCTATGACCAGGAATAGGGATGGGTTGGAGAAAATCCTTTACGTAAAATCAGATCTTTCATCCTTGAACAATTTTGCTGACGTGCAAATGTATGATGACGGGACAAATGGGGACACTCTCAAAGGAGACGGAAATTATACAATCAAGTTTTTGGCCTCGGCAGAAGCAACTGGAGAAAAAAACATAAATATAATCGCGGGTGATAATCTAGGCTGGAAAGATTATAAAAATATAAAGGTTTTAGTTGTAGAATGAAAAAAACCCTATTAAGTTTAACTTTATTTATACTCTTACAGGTTATTTCTTTTTCTTTGACTTTTCCCGAGTTGGGTGATCAGGTATTTAACACCGAATTAGGCGCTCATCCATTAGGCATGGGAGCGGCTTTTTCCGCAATGATAGGAGACCCCAATACTTTATTTTACAACCCCGGCGGACTCCCCTGGTCAAAAGGGATAATTTTATCCGGAAAAGATTTCAACAATTTATCTGCCGCTCAAGCTTTTCCAACAGGATCGGGCATTACGCTGGGGATAGGATATGTCCGTTCAAAAATCTCAGACCTTGTCATAAATGAATCGGGGGCGGGTGATTTCTCAAGCAGCATAATTCTTTTTTCTGTTGGGACAAAATTGAGTTCCATTCCGATAATTAGTAAGGTTCCAAATTCCCAATCAATAGGATTAGGCTTAAATTTCAAATCGATTCTTTCTCAGTTGGCAACTGGAAGCTTTGATTTGACAGGATCGGCAAATAAAATAACACGAGGATGGGAACTCGACTTTGGATTCCTTTATAACCCATCATCATGGTTTTCTTTTGGCGCTGTAATTCAAAATACCATGCCAAAAGGCAAAAACGTTAATGATGGAGGGGTCATTGACTGGAACACAGGAGGACTTGAAGGGGTTCCGGCAATTTTAAGAAGCGGTATAAGCCTCAAACCGGTCGACAAGGAAAATGCTCCTGTCTATTCAGAAAATAATAGGATTTTTATAAACTTTGATGCAGAATCTTCCATGATATCACAAGGAATTGGCCATTTTGGATTGGAATGGATTTTTCAAGATTATCTCTCTCTTCGCGGAGGTTTTATCGTAAAAGAAGCTTCCGGCAACACAAGCAGTTTTGGCCTGGGATTTAATCCCGGAGAATGGGGAATAGATTTTGCTTCATCATATGATTTACTAAAAGACTCTAGATCCTATATTTTTTCGATATCATATGATCCAAACATCTGGACTTTTACAAAAACCGGTAAAGAAGAAAAGAAAAGAGAAGAAAAAACAGCACCAATGCTGAAAATAGATATCCCAAGAGAAATCACAACTTATAAAGACAGCCTAATTGTAAGTGGAGAAGCAAAAAATGGGACAAAGGTTTTTGTAAACGATCAACTTGTTATCTTAGATAAAAACAACAGATTTGAAGTTGTTTTTCCATTACAAATAGGAAAAAATCTGATAGCAATTAAAGCCTCTTTGGATGATTTTAGCGATACTGCCAATATCAAAGTTTTAAGAAAAAGCAAGGTTGAAATTGTCGAAGAGAAAAAGGCGGAAGAAGAATTAAAAAACGCGACAACAAAAGATGATATTCAAAAAATCAAAAAGGATATACAAATAATTACTATAAGAAAAGAAAAACTTGAAGCATTGATAACGATAGGAGTAATTGACGCAGAACCGGACAAAGAAATCGCGCTCAATGCGCCAATGTTAAGGGGAGAATTCGCAAGCTGGGTTACAAAATCCCTGGATATCCCTCTGTCTCAGGTCACAAAAGCTGTTTTCACTGATGTGCCGGCAGATCATCCCTTTGCTCCTTACATAAAAGCCGTAGCGGATAAAAAAATAATGGTTGGACAGAGTAGTTATTTTTATCCCGACAAACCTGTAACAAAAGCAGAAGCAGATGAAATTTTAAGAAAAATCAAGGAAAATAAATAATAATGGCAATAAGAAAAAAAATTGTTATAGCGATTTTCATGTTATTTGTAATTGCCGTGTCTTCTTTTGGGGAAGAAGTCATTTCAAAAGGAGATGCCATAGACATAATTTCCGCGGCTAAATTTGTTAGGCAAAAAATCGGAAACTTATTTTCATGGACAAAAGGATATGATTTAAGTGCAATAAACAAGATAAAGCTTGTTCCTTCCATTAAATATGTAAAAGTAGTGCCAAAAAGAATCCCGCCGGACGGAAGAACGGTTTTAGAGCTTTATGCACTCATAGATGACCCTGAAGGCCCTACAAATATAAAGGGTGTCAGGGCTGATTTGGAAAATATTGGGAAATTAAAAGAGGCAACACTGGTTGATACAGGATTATGGGGAGATCAAGTGGCAGGAGACAATATCTATTCCCTGCAATCAAACGTCAGTCCAAATATTTCTTTGGGAGATAAAGAAATATCCGTTAAAGCAATAAACAAAAATGGATGGCTGGCTCTTTCAAAAACAACAATTATAGTTGACAAATCACCGCAAATAATAGAATTGAATATTTATCCGAAAACTGTTAAAGCGGGAGCAGAGACTCCTATTACCATAACAGCAAAAGTCATAAGCCCATACGAAAAAATAGGAATAAAAGAAGTTTTTGCGGATTTAAGAAGCCTAGCATTGGGGGAAAATGTCAAATTAATTAAAAAAAATTATAATGAGTTTTCTTTAAATGCCATAGTGCCCTCAATTGTTAAAAGAGGAGAAAAATCTTTAACTATTTACGCTATAAACAATGACGGAAACATCGGAGAAAAAAACATAGTCCTGAATGTGACTCCGTAAATAAATAAAGGAAGAAAACAGGAACAACAAATAAATGCTATCAACAATAACTATAATAAATATTTTCATGGAAATCTTCAGCGTGGGGGCTTTATTTTTTGCGTCTTTTGCTTTTGCAAAAAAGTTTTCTGAGTCTGGACAAAAAAAAGATTTAACGCTAAGCCTTGTCCTTATTTCGTTTACCATATACCCATGTTTAGTTATAGCATCACAGATGCTTTATAATTTAGACAAGCCCCTATCAACTCTTATTTTCATCCAAAGGCTTATTTCATATAACCTTATTATAGATGCTTTTCTTATTCTGGTTTTTATAAAATATCGTTTTAACCCGAAAGTTATAAACTATATCCTTTGGATTTTTGCCGTCGCGGCCTTAACTATGTTTTATAGGGTGGGAGCGTCATCTATAAGTTTAATTTACAGGGTAGAAGTAGTAGAGCCCATAGTAAATTTTTCCATACCTCTATATTTAAGGCCTGTATGGTCAAATATGTGGCTTATTCTTTCCATAACAGCTTTTTTTACCGCCTTTAAAAAAAAAGGAGGGGAAAAGACTCTTTTGCTCCACGAAAGCCTTGGCGCTTTTTTAATATTTTTTTCGTTCTTACCGATGGTTGCTTATTTATCAACCCAAAATAGTTATTACCTATTGGCCTCTTGGAGCTCTATTTTACTTGGAGTTATAAATATAACCTTGGCAGAAATCATACCCTCCAACTCATTGTTAGCCGAAAATCCTTTTGGTTTTTTCCGCAGCAGGATTTTGTTTAAACTTATTTTTATTTTTGTCCTTATTATTGTCATTCTTTTTGAAATAACAACTCTTGTTACTTTAAACCTGGGCAAACAAGCGCTTCAAGAGTCAATCTTTTCAAGCTATAGGGAAACAGCGAAAAACATAAAAGATCAAATCGAAACAATGGATACTTTTAACGAAAAAGTAATCCAAAATATTGTCGAAAATAAAAGGCCAGGAAAAAGCGGAATAGTTTTTGTTGTAGACTCAAACGGGACAGTCATTGCCCATCCTGACAAAACAAGGATTTACCTAAAACAAAACCTGAAAAACTTTCCCCCCGTAAAAAAAGCTTTAAGCGGACAATCGGGTTCCGGTCTTTTAGGGGAAGATGACTTTGGCCAAATAAAAGCAGGTGCTTTTTCTCCAATTAAAAAATTTGGCGGAGCGGTAATTATTGAAGAGCCATTAAAAGATGCATATTACAAAATGCGCCAACTCGAGACAAATTCTCTTTTGTTTGTAATTTTAGGAATCATAATAACCGTAATTACCGGACTTTCTCTGGCACAAAGCATAGAAAATCCTCTTCACAAACTTACACTAGGAACAGAATCCATTTCCAAGGGAGATCTTAACACGAAAATAGATGTTGATTCGCCTGACGAAATTGGGAAGCTCGCGTTTGCTTTTAATAAAATGATACGCTACCTGAGAGACAGCCAGGATCGGTTAATCCTTTCAGAGAAATTGGCAGCGTTAGGCACTATGTCAGCCGGGATGGCGCATGAAATAAAAAACCCGCTGGTTTCACTTCGGACTTTTTCACAGCTTATGCAAACTAGGTGGGAAGACAAGGAATTTAGAGAAAAATTTGCGCAAATAGTTCCAACCGAAATTGAAAGGATAAATAAGATAGCCGAAAGTCTTTTAAAATTTGGCAGGCCAAGCAAACCTGAAATGGGGAAAGCTGATGTTACTATGATTCTTGAAGAAATCCTGCTGTTATTTGAAAGCGAATGCAAAAAGAATAATATTAATGTCAGCACAAAATTTTCAAAATTGCCGGAGATTACAGGCGACAGTCAACAATTATCACAAGCTTTTGTTAATTTAATCCTAAACGCGATTCAAGCTATGGATAAAAATGGCGAGCTTATAGTAAAAACAGATACAGGGAAAGTAGTATATGCGGATGAAACAAAAGAGGGAGATCTAAAAGAAGACGGGTCAAGAATATGGGGAGAAGGGAAAACAAAGAAACAGCCTACATCTATTGATGCTATCTTTGTTGAAATCACAGATACCGGTCCTGGAATAGATGAGGAACATTTAAAGTCTCTTTTTGATCCGTTTTTTACAACAAAAGTAAAAGGAACAGGAATGGGACTGCCAATTACTTTACGAATAATTCAAGAACATGCCGGATCAATCAGAGTTAAAAGCAAACCAGGGGAAGGGACTTCTTTTATTGTTATGTTACCGCAGAAACACCAGGAGATATAGTTTTTATTTCAGGAGAATTATCATTTTTTGGCTCCAAAACCTTGGCTAAGGTAGTAAAAAATTCTATGTCAGTTTGTAAACTCTTAGGAAGCGGGATATTAGGCTTAACGGGAATGTAACCAGCAACGTCTATAACCCCGGAGGAAGGTATCCATTTTACTGATTGCGGTGTTATATTGGAATTAACTCCATCTAAACTCATTAATTTATCTCCTGATTCTTTTAATAATAATCGTAAACAATTGCCTAAAACTTGCGCAGATGTTATACTTTTTAATATGTTTGAAAGATTTTCTGAACACGCAATTCGCCTTATCATGGCTGCTCAGGAAGAAGCCAAAAGGACAAAATCCTCGCAAGTGGAAAAAGAACATCTTCTGCTGGGGATGTTAAAAGAAAACGAGCCTTCTATACTTAAAGTCATTGAATTATTTAATGTGGCTCCTGGTGATTTAAAAACTAAACTTGAAGATAAAATTATCCAGGAATCAATTACCGTAAATATAGAAATTCCATTCTCAAATACTGTAAAAAAAGTTATTGAATTATCATGGGAAGAGGCAAGAAATTTAGGACATAGCTACATCGGAGTAGAGCATCTCTTTTTGGCACTTTTAAGAGAAGGGTCAGGAACAGTGAGCGAGATCTTAAAGGATTTTAACATTACATTGCAGCAGGCAAGGACGCAATTAATTTCTATAATGACACAACAAACAATACTGCCCAAAAATTTCCCAAAAAAAACTGACACTCCGGTCCTTGATACTTTTGGAAGGGATATAACTCTGTTATCAAGAGAATCAAAACTTGATCCAGTAATTGGCCGCCATAAAGAAATTGAACGAGTTATACAAACACTCTCACGCAGAAAGAAAAACAATCCGGTCCTGGTCGGCGAAGCTGGAGTTGGGAAAACAGCTATAGTCGAGGGGCTTGCTCAAAGGATTGTATCAGGAAATGTCCCACACCTTCTTTTAGATAAAAGGATTATAGCTTTGGACTTGGGGCTGCTTGTGTCTGGAACCAGATTCAGGGGAGAATTTGAAGAACGGCTAAAAAAAATAATGATGGAAATCATAAAATCAGGCAAAGTAATACTCTTTATAGACGAAGTCCATACCTTAATAGGAGCAGGCGCCGCAGAGGGAGCCATGGATGCCGCCAATATATTAAAGCCCGCGTTAGCCCGCGGTGAAATCCATGTGATCGGGGCAACAACCTTAAATGAATACCGTAAAAAAATAGAGTCAGATCCAGCGCTTGAACGAAGATTTCAGCCTGTAATAGTTGATGAACCCAAGGTTCCTGAAACGATTGAAATTTTAAAGGGATTGCGCGCCCGATATGAAGAGTTTCACAAGGTTCGCATAACAGGAGACGCATTAGTGGCCGCGGCTCGCCTGTCAGATCGTTATATGTCGGAAAGAAAACTGCCGGACAAAGCAATTGATCTTATGGACGAAGCATCATCAAAAATCATGCTTAAAGCAAGTGTCGCCCCTCCAGAGCTCATAGAACTAAACAAAAAATTAGAAGAAATAAAAATCAAAAAAGAAGCTGCCGTCCAAAATCAGGAATATGAATCGGCAGCAGAAATGAGAGACCAGGAAACAAAATTAAAAATTCAATATGAAGAAATAGCAAAGAAAAGTTCTGCTATACCGTATGATGAATATCCAATTGTAAATTCTGAAGTAATAGCGGAAATTGTTTCTTCGTGGACAGGATTTCCAGTAACCCAACTCACAGAAGAAGAGACCAAGAGGCTGCTTAAAATGGAGGACGAGCTGGGATCGCGAGTCGTAGGACAAAAAGAAGCAATAACCACAATTTCAAAGTCGATTAGAAGGGCTCGGACAGGGCTAAAAAATCCAAATAGGCCCATAGGTTCTTTTATATTTCTTGGACCGTCCGGCGTCGGCAAAACAGAGCTTGCCAAAAGACTGGCAGACTTTCTTTTTGGGGATCCCGACGCGATGGTAAGAATAGACATGTCAGAATACTTGGAAGCTCATACGATTTCAAGGCTTTTGGGCTCTCCTCCCGGATATATCGGCCATGGAGAAGGGGGCCTTTTAACCGAACCTGTACGCAAAAAGCCTCATTCGGTCGTACTGCTTGATGAGATTGAAAAGGCTCACAAGGATATAATGAACATCCTTTTGCAGATACTGGAAGACGGGACAGCAACAGATGCCCAGGGACGCAAAGTCGATTTCAAAAATACTGTAATTATAATGACAAGTAACATTGGCGGAGAACTTTTTAATAAAGAAAATTCAATTGGTTTTATAAATCGAAACGACGCCCACGCGAATTATGAAAAAACCAAAAAAGACGTTTTGGATAAACTTTCAAAAGAATTCAGGCCTGAATTCTTAAACCGCGTCGATGAAGTTGTTGTCTTTGCGCCTCTTTCAAAAGAAGATCTGGGTGAAATTGTCAAATTAATGATAAATGATGTAAATGAACGAATTAAAGAAAAAGAAATGGAAATAACAATTTCTAAAAAAGCAGAAAACTTTTTAGTGGAAAAGGGATTTGATCCAAAATTCGGAGCTAGGCTTTTAAGAAGAACAATTGAAGATAATATAGAAGATGCCCTTTCTGAAGATGTATTACGCGGCAAAATCACCTTTGGCTCACAAATTAAGGCTGATTTAAAAGATGAAAAAATCATCTTTACCTCCAAACAAATTTCAACTTCAAAAGAAGCTCCAGTTAAAGAAGAAGTTTTACAGGAAAAATGAAATCCGGAATAAGATTTTTTTGCAAAGAGTGTGGAAATGATTTTCCCCGCTGGTCAGGACAATGTACAGCATGCGGAGCATGGAACAGCCTTATTGAAGAACCCTTCACCAAAAGCAAAAAATCTCTTCACAGCAAACAGTCAACCAATTCAGACGCAACTCCTCTTTCTATAAAAGAGATTGATTATCAAGATGGGGATAGAAAATCTTCTGGCCTTCCTGAATTTGACAGAGTTTTGGGTGGAGGAATTGTACCCGGAGCCGTTATTTTAATAGGAGGAGATCCCGGAATCGGGAAATCGACTCTTATGCTGCAGGTTGCAAACAATTCAGGCAAGAATGTTTTATACGCATCGGGAGAAGAATCGGCAAAACAGATAAGAATAAGGGGGGAAAGGTTGGGGACATTGTCGGAAAATTTGAAAATATATACTGAAACGGATATCTTTTTAATAGAAAAAGCGATTGAAAGTGAAAAGCCGGAGCTTGTAATAATAGATTCCATCCAAACAATGTTCCGCGAAGACATAGAGTCAGCGCCTGGCTCTGTTTCACAGGTAAGAGAGTGCGCGGCGTATCTTGTGGGTATAGCCAAAAAAAGCCATATTCCTATTTTTATAATAGGCCATGTCACAAAAGAGGGGAATATAGCAGGTCCCAGGCTTTTGGAACATATTGTCGATGCGGTCATCTATTTTGAAGGGGAAGAACACAAGCAGTTCAGGATCCTGCGCGGCGTAAAAAACCGTTTTGGCTCCATATTGGAAATTGGGATTTTTGAAATGAAGGAGAACGGCTTAATCCCTGTTTCCAACCCTTCTGAAATTTTCTTGTCGGAGCGACCCCACGGACAAAGCGGATCGGCAATTACAGCTGTAATAGAAGGTACCCGTCCCCTTCTTATAGAGATCCAGGCTCTTACCGCTTTTACCAAGATGGCAATGCCAAGACGGACAGCAGTCGGGGTAGATTATAACAGGCTGATGATGATTTTGGCTGTATTGGAAAAAAGAGCCAGTTTAGTACTCTCTTCTCTTGATGTTTTTGTGAATATAGCGGGTGGGCTTCGTGCAAATGAGCCAGCGCTCGATCTTCCAATCGCAATGGCAATTGCTTCATCTTACAAAAACAAACCCCTGCCGGAAGATTTGGCCGCCGTCGGAGAGATTGGCTTAACCGGAGAAATCAGGGCTGTCAATCAAATTGAAAGAAGGATAATAGAAGCAGAGAAACTGGGATTCAAAAAAATCCTGATCCCCTATGGAAATTTGAAGCAGGCAAAAAAATCCAAAATAGAAATCTGCGGCATAAGCTCAATATCGGAAGCGTTTACTAATATTAAATAATTAAAGCATTTCTTTTATGATGCGATAAACCTCTTCGTTCGCTTTATCCGAATCCTTGCCATATTGTTTAAGCGAAACAGGCTTCCCAATTTTTATTTGTACAGGCACACTATGAATTATATAACTCTTCTTAGGCATAATGCCAAAACTCCCCGATATAGCAAGAGGCAGAACCCTAACCTTATTTTTAATAGCTAAAAACATGCTCCCTCGTTTAAATTCCTGTAATTTTCCATCAGGGCTTCTTGTCCCTTCAGGGAAAATTAAGATGCTCTCCCCTTTTTCAAGCACCTCTTTGGACAAAACAAACATATCAAGAGCTCCCTTTCTCGTTCCCCTGTCAACTGGAATATATCCTGATTTTCTCAAATACCAACCAAAAATCGGAACGCTAAACAATTCTTTTTTTATAATAAACCGAAATCTGACAGGAAGAATCGCAAGCGCTATTAAAATATCCGCCATTCCCTGATGGTTTGATACCAGTATCAACGGCTCATTTAGAGGAATATTTTCTCTCCCATATACATTAATTGGAATCCCGCTTATCCAAACAAGTAAACGAGCCCAAACAATCGCAGCTCGCTGAAAAATAAAAACTTTATCTTTGGGGAAATAAAAAAAAGAAATTAAAATAGTCAGAATTGACCCGATAAAAAAAGTTATCAGTGCGACTAAACATAATAAAACTGTTCTAATTAAATTCATGGGGAAAAACCTTTATTTAAAAGGTGAAAGCTCACTCTATCTTTTCACCATAAATAAGCTTATTCATTACCATACCGGTTGTAAGTTTAGGATAAAAATAAGTTGATTTTTGAGGCATACGTTCAAATTTTTGCGCGATCTTTACAATATTCTCAATGTTTATAGGGTTAAGCAGCACGGACATAGGCGCGCCTCCATTTTTTACGGCCGCAATTGCTTCTTCTTCATTGTGCGTAAAAATATAGCTATCTTCATCTTGAATTCCAAGAATATGCTGAAAAACCAGAGTATGTAAAATAGTTGTATCCAGTTTTTTCCACTCTTCAGGTTTTTCGTTCTTCACAATATCACGCATAATAGATTCATCTTTCAGCACAAGAAGATAATAAGAATCGATTTTTTCATTAAAATAAAGTCCAAAAGCATGTTTACTTTGCATATCAGCAAGTTTTTTCAAAAGTTTCTTGCGAGCAAGCGATTCCGTTTTCTTGCCAAAAGAGAATTCTTTTACATCAAAATACAACTTAAGCTGCGACAATATATATTGGAGATCAAATTGTAATGGGATTTTAATAATTCTGTGAATCGGAAATACTACCAATCCTGAGCTCTGAATAGGAACAAAGCCCATCATTGCATAATTGTTGGGCTCTTCTTCTGTTATTCTGGTATTGCGCAATTTCATCTCATTTCTAAATTGCAAAGCTGCTTCATACCTATGATGCCCATCTGCTATAAACACGCTTTTATCCTTAAACTCTTTTTGAAGTTTTTTTATTACCCCTTTTTGCTTTATCCGCCACAAACGATTAATGACACAATCAATCCCTTTTGCCTCAAAATCAGGATTGCGCCTTACTACCTTTTTCATGATTTTTTCAACTTTATCTTTATCATCAGAAAAAATAGAAAAAACAGGGTCAAAATTGGCAGAAGTAGCGCGTATAAGTTCTATCCGATCCTGTTTAGGCCTGGATAATGTATATTCATGAGGAAAAATCTTACCCCTGCCAAAATCCTCCAGTTTTAAAAGACCGATAATACCCTTTCTTGAATAAATTTTACCTTTATGTTTAAATTGTTGTTCATAAACATACATATAAGGCTTTTCTTCGATTACTAAAATTTCATGGCGAAGCCAGCCTTCAAAAGTAGAGGCAGCTCTAACATACTTATTGTTGTATTCGTTATCTCCCGGAAATTCTTTGCCAAAAATCAGGTGGATAACATTAAAATCAGATAAGTTGTAAAGATCGTCCTGCTCTTCAGAAGATATCACATCATAAGGCGGGGAAATAACTTTAGATAGTTTTTTTACCTTTTTTTTGTTATATACTACCCCTCGAAAAGGAAATATATTAACCACTATGTTACTTATTATAGCATATATGATATAATTTTTCTACTATGGATATTATACACACTAATGAAAGAATGCGGCAGCAATTGGCTGATTTTTTTGATGTATATTCAGCTCTGACAGCTCAAGGGAAAGCCGCTTTTCAAGTACAAATAGGCTCAGTGCTTGCAAAATCCGATGAAAGAACAAGAAAAATTTATGCTGGCATGATAAATGCGGCAGAAAACAAGCTTTCTATACCAGAAACAATAGAAAGCCTTAAAAAAGAGCTCTCTTTGGCCAAAAACAATGAGTTTATGTTTTAATTTTATAGCTATTAATCCAACACAGCAAAAAAGATTAAACCCAGCAAAATCAAAAAGAAACCTAAACTTCCTCTAACCAACGATAATACGTCCCCCCACCAAATAACAAAAGTCCAAATGCCCAAAACAACAAAAACAGCTCCCAATATCAATTTAATTAATTTGCCTGTCAACATCCATCCCTCCTTCATTATTAACAGCATTAAAAACTTCATCAGACTGCTTCTTATCTCCCAAGATAATATCGAGTAGTCGTTCTAAATCTTCCTTAGAAAAATATTCTATTTCAATTCTTCCGCGATTTTTAGTTCCTCGCATTTTGACCTTTGTTGCCAGTAAGGAAACAAGCTTTTCGGCCCAAGGTTTTAATTCTTCATCAATCCTTTCAGCTCGTTTGGAACTTTTTTTCTTTTTTGAAAGCTTCGGCTCACCATAAATAATTAATTCGACATCACGAACGCTAAGTTTGTTTTTTATAATATCAGCAAAAACTGTTAGTTTTCTGTCATTGCTTTCTATTGAAAGGAGAGCTCTGGCATGTCCTGTAGAAATTTCGCCGCTTTTTAATGATTCCTGGATTTCCAAAGGCAATTCAATTAACCTGAGCATGTTTGCAACCGTAGAACGATTTTTGCTTACCCTTTTTGCGATTTCAGCCTGGCTCATGTTAAATTCAGATGCCAGTCTGGAATAAGCAAGCGCTTCATCTAAAGGGTTTAAATCTTCACGCTGTAAATTCTCAATTAAGGCAAGTTGAACGGACTCTTCATCACTAAAGTCCTTTATGATAGCAGGAACAACGTTTAATCCAGCTAATTTCGCGGCGCGCAGACGGCGTTCGCCCGCAACAAGTTCGTAAGTTCCCTTTCTCATGCGAACAAGAACCGGTTGGGCAATTCCGGAAATTTTAATGCTTTCTGATAATTCTCTTAAATTTTCTTCATTAAAAACAGTGCGCGGCTGGCGAGGATTAGGAACAATCTTATCAACTGCTATATTGACAATTGTACGTCCTCCCGTAAAAACAGACCCTTCAGGAATAAGCGCAGACAACCCCCTTCCCAATCCTTTTTTATTCATTTCCAACTACCTCCCTACTCAGTTGCTCATAAGCTAATGCTCCTTTTGAACCCGGGTCATAAAATATTATAGGCTGGCCAAAACTCGGAGCTTCAGCCAGACGGACATTTCTTGGAATAATTGTTTGAAACACCTTTGAGCCAAAATGTTTCCGCGCTTCCTCAACGACCTGATTTGCAAGAACAGTTCTTTGATCATGCATTGTCAGTAAAACTCCGCCAATTTTCAACATAGGGTTTAACCTCTCTCGAACAAGATCAAGAGTCTTTATTAGCTGGCTTATACCCTCAAGAGCATAATATTCGCATTGTATTGGAATCACCACTTCATCTGCGGCTGTTAAAG
Organism: candidate division WOR-1 bacterium RIFOXYB2_FULL_37_13; assembly: GCA_001771535.1. Lineage (GTDB taxonomy): Bacteria > Margulisbacteria > WOR-1 > XYC2-FULL-46-14 > XYC2-FULL-37-10 > XYC2-FULL-37-10. The sequence continues at coordinate 13,073 of MEUB01000009.1, read as the reverse complement.
CGTTAACCGTTAAAAGGTTTAATGAAGGGGGACAATCTATCATTAAATAATCATAAACCTGTTTCGCGTCAAACAAAGCTTTCTTTAGTCTGAATTCTCTTTCCGGAGCAGAAACCAATTCAACCTCTGCTCCTGCCAGCCTGGCCGTTGCGGGAATTATGTCAAGATTATTAATTGCTGTTTTTTGTATAACATCAATAATAGGAACTTGATCAACCATAACATTATAGATACAGGTTTCAAGGTTTTGGCGGTCAACTCCGCATCCAACAGTAGCATTTCCCTGAGGATCCATATCAAGAACCAAAACTTTTTTATCTAAAGAAGCTAAATAAGCGGCCAGATTTACCGTTGTGGTAGTTTTACCAACTCCGCCTTTTTGGTTTACAAAAGCTGTAATAACTCCCATCAGGGTTCTATTATACTATGTGGGGTTGCGGTTTTCAATTTTATCTTTAGTCCTTTGCAATTATTCAAACACTAACGCACATCACAAAGCAAGTTTTACTCTGCAAAACTCGATTATATGCATGGGAGCCCCAAAATGAGATATTTAGCAGCCATATTAATTATTCTCTTTCTTTTGCCCGTTTTTGGTTATGCCCAAAACGAGCCATATAACATTGATGTAAAAAGCTTATATTCAGATCCGGACGGCAATTCAAAACTTGTATATGAAATACCTATAGAGGTAAAGCTACTTGATATTTCAAAGGATGCAAACTGGTATAAGGTTTATTTGAAATTCTTCTTGGGGCCTATAGAATTTAAGTCTATAGGATGGGCCTATATCCCTATTGGAACTATTTTGGCTGAGAGAGAAAAACAAAATAAAATTCTGGCAATAGAATAAGTAAAAATCATTACGAGGAATGATATCTTTGTCCTTTATCCCCACAACCCACAACATTCCCTCACAACTCTCTTAATTATCTCAAAACGATAAATTTCCCCTTGGCAATAACATTTAAACCCTGCACAATTTTATAAAGATAAACTCCATTTTCCAGCATCCTGCCGTAATGATCTCTCCCCTCCCATGCTATCTGATTAAGCCCTCCTTGCCCCCCATTAACCCCGGCAATAAATTCTCGTTTATATATAAGCCCTCCGGAAATATTGACAACATAAATAGAGGTAGCACTATCAGCATTTAACCAGTACCAAAAATATGCTGTATTATCTCTTTCCGGATTATATGGACTTGGGCCAAATGTAAATTGATTCGTCGACGCATCACCAAACGGAACAAATACCGTAAGATGCATGGTTGAAAAAGTAATCGAAGAACTTGTCACCGTTTCCTTAGTCAATCCGTCCTGGCTCCAACTACTGTCTGTCCAATAATAAACTTCCGGAGATTTAGCTCCTGGATATAAAGGCAAGGTAACAGTTAAGGGCTTCTGAAAGTTGTCCACATTTGCGGTCAATTCTATGATTTTTCCTGCCTGCCATTTATTTGACGGAGAGGAACCCGGTAAAGAATTTATTTCCGAAATAGATATTGAAACTTCGTCTGAAGTAAGGCCGGACGGAACTCGAACTGAAACATCCAAACTGTCTTCTGAAAATTCTTTTTCCGCGTTATAAACTGTTATTTCAAAACTGCCGGTCGCGTCAACTGCCAAAGCAGTAATCTTTCTTTTTCCGGCTTTAGACAAAGTAATGTTGCCGCTCCATATTCCATCATCAGAAAATTGAGAAGATTCAATACTGGATGGCAAAATTGTTCCATAATCAACAGATAAATTTGTTTGGGAGTTTACTTCGGTGGTTATGTCCCCCAGCACATTTCTTGCTTCAATAGTCAAAAGAAAAGAAGCAGCTGCTTCAGTAGTTGACGGATAATCAAATGTAAAATGATCAAATGTATCAGGAGATACTCTGGAATTGGCAACCGCAGCCACAACGTCTTTTTTAACAGCGTCATTGCTTGAAACAATTGTTATATAAAGGTTCTTTGTGCTTGTCTCGGAAGTTAAAGATTTCGCTTCAACCCGAAAGGTAATCTCTTCAGCTGTAGCCAAAACAGCAGTTTGCCATCCATCTAAGGTAACAGAAGAAGTAATATTAATTCCCTCTGCTGTAGCGCTATAATAAGTAACTTCCCAGCTTGCATCGCTTTTGGTTCCGTAAACTACAAATGCTTCATCTGTTGTTCCCTGATTTTTTGCTTTTATGTAAAACGAAGCAGTTTGGCCATAATAAATATTTTTGGTCTTTGTCTGGTTCAAGCCGGAAGCATTTATAATTCCACTCCCTACATAATCGGCCCCTCCCAAAATTAAAGCAATTTCACCATCCGGCCTATGCTCAACTCCTGACGAAACAACGCTCAGCTTAACCGCAAATTGAGAAGTATTAAAATTCCCATCCGTCTGGGTAGCGGTAATTTCGCCCTCATATGTCCCTGAAATGCTCATGAGCCAATTTCCAAGAAGGTCAGCTTCAGTTGACCCTATAAAAATTTTACCTTCACCCGCGGCATCGGTTTCATCAGTTACTGACTGGAAAATTTCAATATAAGCATTCCCTTCAGAAGTTCCAAATAAATATGTTCTATTAGATACGGGATAAACTTCAACAGAAGCAATTGTCGGCGGAACAATGCTGCGATTCGCGTAATTTAAAAGCTTAATCCCGGCACCATAATTAGAAAAGCTTTTATTTTGAGAAATAAAATTATCTCTGGTTTCTGTCCCATCCAACAATACCCCGTATGGATAAGAAGCAGTCCCATTAAAAGCGATAACGTTTGACCGAATTGTTTGATAACGAGATTGATTATAAAGGTATATGCCGGATCTTGTATTCTTAATTGATCCGCTTTCGTTGCTTGAAACTCCTATTTTATTTAAAAAAACATTATTATAAGTTGATAAATTTAAATATACGCCGTAACGTCCGTTTCCAGAAATAAGGTTCCCCTCCGAAGAAATAATCCCTCCAATAGTGTTATGATCCGCCCCTTCTATATAAATTCCGTCCGAAATATTGGGTTTGGCAGCTTCACCCGAAACAGTTGTTCCGATATAATTGCCAGACAACCGGTTATAATTCCCATAGCTTATAAAAACGCCATATCCCGGAGAACCATTAATTGCCAATCCTTCTATTGTGCAATTATTTACGGCATGAATTTTTATCAGAGACTCCATATTAGAACCGGACGCGGCTGTAATTTCAATTTCCGGGCCGCTTAAGTTTGAGTCTCCCTGATTTTCTTTTTGTGAAGAGCCATTAATAAATATCCCATCATAAGAAAGAGATAACGGAGAAGCTAATTCTATCCGCCAAAAAGAAACCCCTCCCTCAGTCACATACCCTGTTTCAGTTGTCGAAATATTAAAATTTATAACAACATTTGTGCCGCTGCTATTGGCCTGTTCAACCGCCCATGGAAGCGACCCATTAACCAAAGGAGAAGAAGCACAATTGGTTACTGTAAAGGTAATAGCATAAGAAGAAAATTGTAAAAAACACAAAAAGAAAAGCGCCAGAATTTTTTTCATGCAGGTTCATTATAAGTCCGAAAACAAAACAAGGTCAAGCAAAAAGAAACTCCAAAAATATCTCGGGGAAAAATCACTTTAAATCAGATGATTAAGAAATTTTGAAATATTTAATTATTTTTAACGATATAATAGCATGATGGTTACATCTTCATTGGTCAGATTCGGAACAACAGTCGAGAGAAGAGGTTTTGTGCTAACACCTGCCTACAAAAACATATTTATAAGCACATTGCCAAGAAGCTTATTAGATTCTAAAATAGGCGAAAAGAATGTAAGCCTTCTTATAGAAAAAGGCATGCTGCGTGTTGAACCCTTCTTAGACGGCAAATTAGACGTGAGAACTTTTTCTGGGTTTCTATCAAATCGTCTTCTCGGAAAAAGGTTAATGGCTGAAAAAATTCTTGGAAATTTACCTGAAAATATGTCTTTGCAAAGTGGGGATAAAGAACTTTTAACTCAAGGGAAAGAACAAGCTCTATTGCCTTTTTCTAAAGAAGAAGAAGAATTCTTAAAAGCTTTTCCAGTAATAAAAAACAATAGAGACAAAAATATTTTTATAACAGCACACAGGGTAATAATAGGACGGGCAGCTGCGACAAATTTATTCGAAAAATCAGCCGAACAAAGCAAAACTGTTCCTTTATGGATAAGCAGGCTGCAATTTGAACCTCAACCAAAAGGGTTTCTTAACAGCTTAGCATATCGGTTGCTGCAATCTCCATTCCTTTTGGAAGTACTGTATTCATAATATTCTTAATTTCCTGGAGTGGAATATTTTCGAGAAGCTTTATCTCCGCTTCGCATTCGTCCGAAGTTTCGCCAACTTTTAATGCCCGCGTTTTGTAAGAAATAAGCATTCTTGGATTAAATCCCTGCGAATAGGCTATCGGCAAGCCCGCACGGCGGATCGCCCGCTCCAAGGCGCGAATTAAATCAAGGTGAGAAATATATTTTATCTCATCCCCCTTGCTGTATTTGATTTTTATTACATGATAATTTTGTTCCATGCCAACTCCTTATTCTTCTCCTTTGCTTTCATATACTCTTCCATATCAATTCCGCAATTGCAAAATGCCTTTCCCCATGTTTCAAAATTAAAATTTTCTGACCATGCGTCAAGCCTTGCCCCAAGCTTCCACGCTTCGACAATTACAGAAGAGAGATTCTTGTCCCCCCGCGAAAATATCCCCTCGAGAAGAGAGGTCTTAGCATCATGCCAGCGGAGCTCAAGCCCTTTCCCCTTTAAATACTGTTTAAGAAATTTCTGTTTATCGATTGTCTCTTCTATAGAAATCTGCCTCTCTCTCTCAAAAGAGGTATGTGGCTTTGGGATAAATGTCGAGACCGCAGAAGTAACATGAGCCTTGCTGGTATAATGTCTGCCGACTTCAGCAATCTTTTTTGAAAGGTCGACAATCCCCTGCAAATCTTCTTCCGTTTCGGTCGGAAGCCCTATCATGAAATAAAGTTTTATTTTAGAAATCCCTTCCGAAAAAGCAGCGCTTACTCCGCTTAGAATTTCATCTTCAGATAATCTCTTGTTTGTTAAATCTCTAAGCCTTTGAGTCCCTGCTTCCGGCGCAACAGTAACAGACGATGAACGAACTCTTTGCGTCTCTTTCATTAGTTTTACACTCATAGAATCAAGCCGCAGTGACGGCAAGGCAAGATTGACCTTTTGTTTCGCAAGTTCGTCAGCCAAAGTTTTTGCAACATATTCAATTTGTGAGTAATCAGATGATGAAAGAGAAATCAAAGAGAGCTCGTCGTAGCCGGTATTTTTTAAAATCTCTCTCGCAAGTTCGATCACCTTTTGCGGCGATCGCTCCCGCACCGGTTTGTAGGCACAAAAAGCAGAACAAAATTTACATCCCCTAAAACACCCTCGCATAATCTCGACAACCGCCCTATCGTGGACAGTCTTGATAAACGGGACAATCGGCTTTGTGGGATATGGTGCCGCATCTAAATTCTTCACAATCCGTTTTTTTGCAACATTCCCAATTGACGGGACATAAACTCCTTCTATTTGAGAAAGTTTTTCCAGTCTATCTTTTCTGTACACTGTACACTGCACACTGTTAACAATTTCCCTTATTGCCTCCTCACCGTCACCGATCAGAAAAAAATCCACAAAATCTTCAATTGGCATGGGATTAGATGTAACACTCGGCCCCCCTGCAAAAATAAGCGGATCATTTTCGCCGCGATCTTTTGCATAGATTGGAATTTTTGAAAGGTGCAAAATATTTACCAAGTTTGTATATGTAAGCTCATGCCCCACAGAAAATCCGATCAAGTCAAAATCTTTTAACGGGCGAAAAGATTCGAGGGAAAAGAGCGAAAGGTCTTTTTCAATAAGAAGTTTTTCCATATCGATCATCGGAGCAAAAAATCTTTCACAAAGAATTTTTGCTTGAGAGTTCAGAATATGATAAAGAATTTGAATTCCAAGATTGGACATGCCGACCTCATAAAGATCGGGATACCCGATTGCGATTTTCAAATTGCAGGCAGACCACTCTTTATGGATAGAATTCAGCTCATTGCCGATATATTGGGCAGGCTTTCTAATAAGCGGCAAAATTTGCTCAAGTTTTTCTTTCATTATTAATCATTTTAGCATCTTTTTGTATGATATAATTTAATTAAATAATTGGAGGGTCATCATGCCTATAATAAACATCCAAATGTGGCAGGGACGGGATAAAGAGACAAAAAAGAAGCTGATTGACAACGTGACAAAAGCAACCTGCGAAGCAATTAAATGTCCTCCGGAAGCTGTTCAAATTGTCATAGAAGATATCCCAAAAGAAAATTGGGGCATTAACGGAAAACAGGCGGAATAATAAAAATCAGGAAACAAGATAAGCAGCAGGAAGCGCCCCTTCAGTTCGAATCGGCGACTCTGATTTCTGGCGGATTAAAATAAAATGCGTCATCAGAAACAATATAAAAATCACCACCAAAAAAATCTTAAATCTTCTTCTGTCAAACAGTTTAGAAAAAATATTTATAACTTGAGGAATAACCGCGCCAAGTAAAATTGTAAAAGAAAACATGGGAAAGTAATGATATCTCCCCCAACTTAAAAAAGCCTCAACACCAAGCGAAGCGCGGGCAAAAGCTAATAAAGAATAGCAAAAAAACATGGTTATAAAAGAAAAAATTGCAAGATTACGGTTGAAAAACAGCGCTATCCTGTTTTTTTGAGGAGTGAGAAAAAAATAAAGCAACATCATCATAAAAAATACTATAAAGAAAAATGTCAGTAAAACAGCAAGCCCCGTTGTATAAGGAAAAACTAAAATGCTATATCCAAGATTTTTGACCAGCAAACCTGTAAACCCTAATAATGTATAGGCAAGAACGCTATTTACATTAAAAGTAAGTGAAGGCGCGGTATCAGGTTGATTTAAAAGAACAGGAAGAGCAAATATTAAATAAACAACAAAAAACAGGAGCCATGCAAAAACATAAGGAAGAAAAAAAATAATTCCCCGCTTAAATCCTCCAATTTCTTTGTATTTATTTAAAACAAATAAATAATATAAAAAGATAAAACCTATGCCCGTAAACCCCATTGAATAATGCATCGGTATAAAGAAAGATGTAATAACAGATATTGCTAAAAACTTCTTATTTGATTCCAAAACTCCCCTATGCAAAAATATGAGGGTCAGCAAAAGCGGTAAAAAAGAAAAAGACTGCCCAAGCCCCGAAAACCAATGTAAAATCTCAAAATATACGGTGTTTAAGGAAAAATATAAAGCCAGCAAAAACGGCAGATATTTATTTTGAGGGAATATGAGTGTCAGCAAATAAAACAGAAGAGAACATGTTAAAATCTGCATAAATATGGAAAAACACATATAAGGGACAATGTTTAATCCAAACAATTTAAGCATAACAAAAAAAAGACCTGTAAATATGGGGGCAAAATGGCCATTAGTTGCAAAAAATAACGACCCAAAAGAAAAATTACCTGATTGAACTTTGTTGATAAACGTCCAATCGTCATAAAAAAACTCATTTGAGCAAATTGGATACCAAAATATTACTATAAGAATTGCAAGTAAAAATACCTGGAACCATCTGTTTAAAAATAATGTTTTCATTCTTCTAAATAGTATTTTATCATGTAAATTGTTTTTTTCTAGCTATGGCTGAGCTCTTGCAATTCTTCAAGCGACAAGGTCTCTGCTCTTCTAGATGAATCAATGCCTTTCTTTTCAAAATCTACATTAAAAGCCTTAAGGGTATTCCTTATCGTTTTTCTTCTCTGAGAAAATGCCGCGCGCACAACTTTTTCATCTATATCATAAAGAGGCTTATCGTAAGGCTTTAAGACCAATATAGCTGATTCAACATTGGGCGCAGGATAAAATGACCGCCTTGAAACAAGAGAAGCAATATTGGATTGTGCCTTATTTTGCACAAAAACAGAAAAAGATCCGTATTTCTTGGTTCCAGGGTTTGAAACAATCCTCTCCGCAACTTCTTTTTGAACAGTCAAAATTACAAGCTCTGGCTTTTTCTCCCACGATAAAATCTTCTCAATAATCGGGGTTGTTATGTAATATGGAACATTCGCAACAATTTTATTGAACGGCCAGCCTCGAAGGCAAGGATCATATTCCAAAAAACTCTCGGGGATAAATTCTATATTTCCATGTTTTCCAAGGACGCTTTTTGCCATCCCGAGCATCTCGAGGTCGGGGTCAAGTGTGATAACTTTGCAAACTTTCTCGGCCATTGCATTTGTTAAAACCCCGAGCCCTGTACCAATTTCCAGGACAATATCATCAGGAGATAATTGCGCGGTATCGACAATCCTTTCCAAAACTTGGGGGTCAACCAAAAAATTTTGACCTAAACTCTTCCGTGGCCGACGATTATGAACCGCAAGCAATTCTTTTGTGATCTTTAAAAGAGATGACATTTAAATTAATTGTTTTGCGCGTGCAAAATGGGCGGCGACTTTGATAGCGTGGATCAAGCTTTGAGGGTTTGCAACTCCTTTTCCCGCAATATCAAATCCTGTCCCGTGGTCAACAGATGTCCGAACAAATGGAAGTCCAAGTGTAACATTTACTGATCGGTTAAAAGAGGTGAGCTTTAGAGGTATCAAGCCTTGATCGTGGTACATTGCGACAACAAGGTCAAAAAGTCCAGCGTTTGCAAGGTTAAAAACAGCGTCAGGAGATATTGGCCCATAAACTTTGAGTCCTCTTCTTTGAGCCTCTTTTACGGCAGGCGCTATATGCTTTATCTCTTCATCCCCAAAAATGCCCCCTTCGCCCGCATGAGGATTGAGTCCCGCAACCGCAATTTTAGCCTTATTTTTACCCGCCATTTTTAAGGCTTCACTCGCAAGCTCTATAGCGGTCAATATTTTTTCCTGCGTTATATTCTTTGAAACAAGCTTTAAGGGAAGATGAGTTGTTGCAAGTACAACCCAAAACTTGTCCGCAACAAAAAGCATCGCATACTTTTTGGTGTTGGTATGTTTGGCCAAAATTTCGGTATGTCCGTCAAATTTATATCCTGCCTTATGGATAGCCTCTTTGTTGATGGGAGCTGTTACTATAGCATCAACCTTTTTGGCTTTTGCCAATCTGATTGCTTCTTCAATATACAAGATAGAAGCTTTCCCGCACTCCGCAGAAAGTTTTCCCATTTTAAGGTTGGAAATGTCTATCTTTCCAACGGTTAAAACATCAATTCTGTTACGCAAAAATCTGGCATCTGATATTTTTTCTATAGGGCTTATAACGACTCCAGGCAGTTTTGAAATTTTTATCGCGTGCTGGAGAACTTTGAGGTCTCCAATGATAAAAGAGCGGGTAAAGTTGTAAACTTCAGGGGTTGAGAGAGCCTTAACACAAACTTCGGGTCCGATTCCCGCGGGATCTCCCATTGTTACTGCAATTAGTGAACGATTTTTCATTTTAGCTCTAAACTACTTAAAACAAATCCCTGCTTTTTTAATGCGGTCGACAGCTTCAATAATTCTTGCTTCCGGCGCAACCATGGCAACCCTTATATACCCTTCACCCAAATCACCAAAAGCAACCCCGGGAGAGACAACAACTCCTGTCTTTTCAAGTAAATACATACAAAATTCTGTTGAATCAAAACCGGAAGGGACAGGCAACCAGACATACATTGTTCCTTTTGTTTTTTCTATATTCCATCCGAGAGAATTCATCCCGTCAACAAAAAGGTGCATTCTTTTTTCATAAGTCTTTCTGACATTATCAATGTAGCCGTTTCCCAACTGCAAGGCGGTAATAGCCGCTTTTTGAACCGCCGTAAACAAACCATAATCAAGATTGGTCTTTATTTTACGCAAGGATTCTATAAGCTCCCTTTTGCCAACCGCAAACCCACATCTCCATCCGGGCATTCCAAATGTTTTGGATGTCGTGTGAAACTCTATGCAAATATCTTTTGCCCCAGGAATCGAAAGCATGGAGATCGGCTTTTCATCTCCAAAATAAATTTCAGCATACGCAAAATCGTGGACTAAAATAATGTCATATTTTTTGCAGAAATCAACTGCCTCTTTAAAAAACTCTTTCGTTGCAAAAGAGGCTGTCGGATTTGTAGGATAGCTTAATATCATCATCTTTGCCTTTTGCGCAATAGCAGGATCGATAATTTTTAAATCGGGCATAAAACCCCTATGTGAAGTTGTAGGCAATATATAAGGATCGCCGCCCGCAAGGATTGTACCTCTAAAATGAGCCGGATACGCAGGCATAGGCACAAGAGTTATGTCGCCGGGATTGATGTAAGCAAAAGCAAAATGGACAACTCCTTCTTTGGATCCGATCAATGTTACAACTTCATGTTCGGGATCAATGTTTATGTTGTATTGTTTTTTGCACCAATCAGAGACAGCTTGTTTAAATTCAGGCGCCCCTTCAAACGATGGGTACCTATGATTTTCAGGATTTTTTAAAGATTCAACAAGAGAGTCTATAACCTCCGGTGGTGGCGGGATATCAGGATTTCCCATCCCAAGATCAATTAAATCAACCCCTTTGGCATACTCTTTTGCTTTAAGTTTGTCCAACTGGGCAAATACATATATTGGAAGTTTTAATAATCTGTCCGCTTCTTTTTGCATAAAATCAACTATTTTTGTATATTATATCACAAATGAAAGGCTTACGGTAAAATACGCTTTTAAATCCTAATATAAATCAAATCGCCGTTTTGAACAATATATCCCTTGCCTTCAAGATGGAAAAGTCCCTTGTTTTTCAAGGCTTCTAAAGATGGGAAATTTTGAAGATCGTCAAAATGAATAACCTCGGCCGCGATAAATTTCTTCTCCATATCAGAATGAATTTTGCCGGCGGCTCTTTGGACGGAAGTTCCTTTTCTAATTGTCCAAGCATGAGTTTCTTTGTCGTTTGATGTGAAAAATGTTATAAGACCAAGCAATTCATAGCCGGAAATGGTCAAAGAAGCGAGCCCGCTCTGTTTTATTCCTGACACTTCTCGATACTCCCGTGCGGAAGCTTCGTCCATCTCAGCAAGATCAAGTTCCAGTTTTGAACAAATCGGCACAACAGAGAATCCTTTTAAAGTTGAGAAATCTTTTATGTTTGCAACCCTATCCACATTTCCGGTCTCATCAACATTGGCAATATACAAAACCGGCTTAATTGTTAAAAGAGCCAATTCAGCCTTTAATTCTTCTTCATCCAAATTAAAGTCAAAGTGGATCGCAAGTTTTCCTTGGCTTAAATGATCATAAAGTTTCTCACAAACAGTAAGTTTGGCTGAATTTTTTTTATCTCCCGTCTTTGCTTGTATTTTTAAAACTCTAATTTTTCGGTCGACAAGTTCAAGATCGGAAAGAATAAGCTCCGTTTCAACAATTTCAATGTCTTTTATCGGGTCAACCGCTCCGCTTACATGCATAATTTGACCCGAATCAAAACACCTGACAACATGAGCAATTGCATCGACATTCCTTATTTGAGAAAGAAATTGGTTACCAAGCCCTTCTCCTTTATGCGCGCCTTTTACAAGCCCCGCGATATCATAAAATTCAATTGTTGTGGCAACAGCTTTTTTTGATTTCAAATTTTCATGGATAAACTTCAGCCGCTCATCAGGAACAGGAACAACGCCAATGTTGGGGTCAATTGTCGTAAAGGGGTAGTTTTGGATGTCAACTTTATTCGCGCAAAGAGCGGAAAAAAGGGTCGATTTTCCAACATTTGGAAGACCAACAATTCCTAGAGAAAATCCCATAAAAACATTATAACATACCACAAACCTTCCTAAATGGAAAACTACTGTGGAAATAAAATTTTAATTTTTTCGACATTTTTCAGAAAAGTGTCCGCGTAATCAGGCAACTCTTCTCCGCGTATAAGCCCATAAACCGGCATTGGTTGCCATTTATCAGTGTTCTCAATCATGACTTCTACCAAAAATCTTGATAAAAATTTATTTTCCCAATCCTTTGCATTTATATCATCATAATCATATTGGGGCTTTAGGAAATATTTAAACAATGGTGGCTTCCCTTCCGGCGTACCGTCAAAAACCGAAGGCATCGAAACAACCATCCATTGGGTTTTAATCCTTGCATAACTCATTTCGGGGCTTTGTGCGTGACCGGCTGGGATAATTTGAAATCCGCCGACCCTTCCGGCTGTTGAAGTTGAAATATCAATTACACCCGGATGATTTGCTCGAATTCTTCCAGGATTCAAATACATAGAACCCTCAAAACGTCCCACCCCCTGAACAGGCCTCAAGACTTCGCCAACAACATTGCTTTTTCCGTCGGGATAATTTACAAAAATTTTACCGGCAAATTTATTTTCAAAAACAATGCTCTCCGGCCATTTAACAGGTTTTTTTACAACAATAATAATTAAATCTCCGTCTTTTATCTCTTTTGTTGTCTTTTCTCCGTTTATGTAAACTTCATTCCCGACAAACGGGGCAAGCCCGCCGCCAAATATCGATTTACTTGCGGGGATATCGGTATAAATTGAGGAGTTGGAATTTAGATAAGACTTATAATTTTTAATTGAAGATAAAAATTCTTTGGGAACAATGGAAAAAATCCCTTTCTTATCATCAACTTTAACATGTATTGCGTTTACAGATGTCGCCGCAACTTCCGACGACCCGATCCACTGTGTCGCAGTAAATCCTTTTGGGTTAATCTTCCCAGCAGGATAGACAACATGCCCGACAACTTGAAAAGTTTCCCCAAAATTCTTACTAACAGAAACTTCCCCGTTTTTAGTGTTAATTATTTTTATGCGGAATTGCTCGACAAAACTTTCATTAGAAGTTTGTTTGGCATTTGAGAAGTTTGACAAACAAGTAAGAAGAAGAAAAAAAGCAACAAGCAGAAAGTATCCGAAGTTCCTGACCTCGAAACCTTGTTTCATGACCTTTTTACCCACTCAACAATAGTTCTCAAAGGAACCCCTGTCGCCCCATCGCTGTAAGGCTCATAACTTTTGCTTAGATAAGCAGTCCCCGCGATATCCAAGTGTATCCAGGGGATATCTC
>MEUB01000008.1 GCA_001771535.1 candidate division WOR-1 bacterium RIFOXYB2_FULL_37_13 | reverse complement strand
ATACGGTTTCAATTCTTCTGTGATAAATAGCTTGAAATTTCAACCTGTTTTATCCGATATATAAACCTGAACCTACCTCTTCAAAAGTGTACAGAAATATACAGAAAATTGGAAAGTCGTTGTTTTATGAAAGGAGCTAACAATTATGGACGTTAATGTATCTTTGGCGCCTGCAACTTTATATAGGTTAGAGGGGTTGTTCAAGTTTGAGGGAGAGTTTAATGTTTCTGATAGCGATACAAGCAAATTGGTCGAGTTTCTTGAAAATGGTTCAAAAAATGATTGTTATGAAAATGGAAGAAGTGTTCAAATTTATGATGGATTTTGTCAGTCATTTACTGTTACAAACGGTCAGAATGTTAGAAAACAAATTCCAAGAGATGTAAAAAAATTAATAAGGCAAACCCCTAGTTCATTGAAAAATTCCTCAGCTGGGACTTTGACTTATGATCAAATCATTTATGGAAATGTGTCAAATATTCATTATACATTTGGTTTAAAAGCAAAAGATGCTAGTGGACGGCTCACATCTATGGGAGGATATTCAAACGGTTCGGTGTTAAGTTCAAAAGATATAAAAATTGACTTGTTTTTTGAGAATTTTAACATTGCTCGAGTTGTTCCAATCCTTAATCCTCCTGCCTATGCGTATTATTCTGTAGGCCCGTTAACATTATTTCAAACTATCATTCATGAAGCTACTCATAATTACTTTAAAGGATTAGTTCTAGCAGGTAAAATATCAAAAACAAATTTAGATCCAGATATTATGGAATATAATGCATCTGTTGCAGAAAGAGATGCATTAGTAAATGCGAAAAAGCATAATACCGTAAAATTGGATGGTAGCGGAGTTATGTTTAGAAACTTATCAAAGTCAGGGAAACACGTTTATTTGACTGATAGGTTTAAGGATAATAAAAAGGTCAGCGTTGCTAGCGATTCTGATATGTATGATCTTGCAATAGCAGAAGTAGATAAAACCATTACAAAACTAAGGGATTCATTGGTAGCTAGAAACTTTATTGGTGTTCCTTCCAAAAATGTTTTGTATTATGCTAAGTAAAAACTATTTATATTTAACTTTTAAGTGATTTTGGTAAAAATTTGGTCATTTTTCAGTTTTATTCTCCCAAAAACTTGCCCTCATCATTTTTTTTAATATCTGCTTTCGTTCTAAACTTTTAACAATTTTTTATGTTATAATCTTAAGTAATTTATGAAATACACTTCCCAGCGCGGAACTCGTGATATTTTGCCAGTTGATATGCCTGTTTGGCATAATTTAGAAAAAAACTGCAGAAAACTTTTTGAACTTTATAATTATTTTGAAATAAGAACACCGATTTTTGAATCGACTGAGCTTTTTGCCCGCTCAATAGGAGAAAGCTCTGACATAGTTTCAAAAGAGATGTACACTTTCAAAGATAAAGGGGATCGAAGTATAACACTTCGTCCCGAAGCTACGGCTCCTGTTGTGCGTGCGGCAATTCAGAATAATTTAATAGAAAAAGATAAAATCACAAAACTTTATTACATGGGTCCGATGTTTCGTTATGAAAGGCCTCAAGCGGGGAGATATCGCCAATTTTATCAATCAGGCGTTGAAGTGTTTGGATCAAAAGATCCTGCCCTTGATGCGGAAGTTATATCTCTTTCTGTTCAGATAATGGACAAGCTTGGACTTTCCGATCTTTCTGTAAAAATAAATTCTGTTGGATGCAAAAGTTGTAGACCAAAATATATGGAAACGCTCAAAGAATATTTCAAATCAAATGCGAAGAATTTGTGTGAAACTTGTAATAATAGATTGGAAACAAATCCTTTAAGAATTTTAGATTGCAAAGATCCTTCTTGCCAAAAACATATCGAAAATGCTCCCGCTATTATCGATTTTTTGTGCGAAGAATGTAAAACGCATTTTGAAAAAGTTATTTATTGGCTTAATGTTCTTAATATAAAATATGAAATAAATAAAAGACTTGTTAGAGGCCTTGATTATTACACAAAAACTACCTTTGAGATTGTTTCTGGGAAATTGGGAGCACAGAATGCAGTGTGTGGGGGAGGGCGCTACGATAATTTGGTTGTTGAGTTTGGGGGGAATGATACGCCAGCGATTGGGTTTGCGATAGGAATGGATCGGATGGTGGAAGTGTTGAAAGAGCACGGAACACAGAGCACGGAGCACAGATTTAGGCTGTTATATATTGCTACTCTTGGAGATGCTGCAAAGAAGCTTGGGGTTGAACTACTGCTTAATATAAGAAAAAGTGGATATGCTGCTGAAATGGATTATATCGGCAAAAGTTTGAAGTCACAAATGAAAGAGGCTGATAGGATTAAGGCTAAATATGTTTTGATTCTAGGCGAGGATGAAATTAAGTCAGGGAAAGCAATGCTGAGGAATATGGAGACGGCGGAGCAGGGAGAGGTTCTCTTGGATAAGGTTTTGGAGGAAATTATTGTAAGGCTTCAAAGTAAGGGTTCAAAATTTTGAACCCTTACAATAAAGTCCTGGATCTGGAATGAAAATTGCTTGTTTGACCCTAGATAAGATAAAATCTAGGGAGGAATAAAAAAAATGACGAAAAATAATCAAAAAGAGGATTTAGCAAATAAAATCGAGAAGTTGATAGTAACTGGACAAAAAGAGATTTTGGAAAGATTTGATCGAGTTGAGTGTGAGTTGGCAAATGTGCGTTTTTTTTTGTAATTTCAAGTGATTTTTGGTATTATTGATATAACAAGACTAAGATTGTAAAAAAATCATAGAAACCATCATAGGGGGATACAATGGTAAATAATTTCATCGCAATTTTTGAGAAAGTTGAAGATTGGTATATAGGCTATGTAGAGGAACTGCCAGGAGCCAATACCCAGGGTAAAACATTGGAAGAAGCCAGGGAAAATTTAAAAGAAGCAATTGAACTTATTTTAGAATCGAATCGCGAACTTACGGAAAGAGATCTTATAGGAAAACAAGTTGTCAAAGAAGCAATTGGAGTTAATGTTTAATGAAAAGGCGCGAATTGATAGAGCATCTGACCCGTCATGGTTGCCGATTTCTTCGCGAAGGATCTCGCCATACTGTTTATTTTAATTCAGTGAACCGTAAAACCTCAACTATTCCCCGACATAATGAAATTCATGATTTTTTGGCCAAGAAAATTTGTAAGGATTTGGAAATCCCTAAACCATAATTAGATTAACCGTTGCTTCATATGTCTGATAGGTAATTTCAGATTGAGGATTGGCGCTTGAAAGAAGCATATCTAGAAATCCAGAGAATGACAAGGGGCTTTGTTCTCCTGCTAAGGAATCAAGTTTAATAACAAATTTTTCTTCCGATGGACTTGTGCTTGGGATAAGCGCATAAGCATGCCCCAAACCTCCAAATTCATTTTGAACTGTAACCGCCATAAAGCTTCTTTCTCGAAATAAATTCTCTGTCTCTTGGATTGGATTTTTTATTGAAAAGCTTGCGCCACTTCCTGTTTTAACTGTCTTTGTATCTATTGAGTTTAAAATGTTTTGGCTTTGCAAAACATATCCAATAGCTCGTGTCTCCATTGGGTTATAGCCGTCATTCCTTGCTTTATCTCTAATGGTATCTATATTCTGAAAAATTAGTTCAGAAGGTCCATCCTCTTGATACAACATTCCAAAAGCATTACCGAAAAGTGCAGTTTGACATGTTAATCCAGATTGTTTCCTTATGTTAAATCTTGTATTAAGTGGAGGCAACTGTGCTTGTTGTGCGATTGTTAGCATAGAGGCACAAAGCAATCGTTTTATTTGGCCCAAGTTTGGGTGGTTAATTATTTGAGCCAATGTTAACCCTCGAACTGTATTTAGATTTAATTCTCCAATTGAAGCAGAGGAGCCTGAAATTTTTTTAATTTGTAATGCCATATATAACAATCCTCCTATAAGCTCGCGCTCTTCCCCAAGACCTCATGTCTCCTTATCGTTTTTTTTTTTTTTTGTAATTTCAGGTGATTTTTGATATGATTCAGTTATGACAGGTAAAAAATTAAAGCTATATGTTATGCTACTTATTACAAAGCAGATGTTCTAGTAAGCTGGAATTTCAAACATATTGTTAATTACAAAAGAATACATCTTATAAATGCTGTGAATTTTGAACAAAATTATGGAGAGATAGACATAAGATCGCCTAGGGAGGTTGTAGATTATGATAAAAAAGAATTTTGATTGTATAAATATGAAAAGAGAAATCCAGGAGAAGGTTTATAAAAAAACTAAAGGCAATATAGAAAAAATAATACAAACAGGAGATTCCCTTTTGCAAAAATCAGAACTTTGGAAACATTTTTGTAAGGGTTCTCCATCCGCGACGGCATGAATCCCTACAACACCATCAATATTAAGGAAAGTTATGAAAAGAACACACAATAATGGGCAACTAAATTTATCAAACGTAGATCAGGAAGTCTATCTTGTAGGTTGGGTGCATAGACGCCGCGATCATGGTGGGCTTATATTTATTGATTTAAGAGATAGATCCGGGCTTGTTCAAATAGTATTTCGTGCTGAAGATAAAGAACTTCACAACGAAGCTTCAAAACTTCGTGCTGAATATGTTATTCAGATACAAGGGAAGGTTGTCGCCCGTGCAGAGTCGGCTATAAACAAAGATTTAAAAACAGGTGAAATTGAAGTCGTTGTTTCTCACCTTGAGATTTTAAACACATCAAAAACTCCTCCGTTTGAAATTGCGGATTCTACAACAGAGCCTGACGAAATGATTCGCTTGAAGTATAGATATCTTGATTTGCGAAAAGAAAATATGCGTGAAAATCTTGTCTTTCGCCATAAAATAATAAAAGCAATGGCCGATTATCTTGATCAGGAAGACTTTTTGGAGATAGAAACTCCGTTTTTGACAAAATCAACACCCGAAGGGGCACGAGACTTTTTGGTTCCAAGCCGATTAAATCCAGGCAAATTTTATGCTCTTCCTCAATCTCCGCAGTTGTTTAAACAATTGCTTATGGTTTCCGGTATGGAGAGGTATTTCCAGGTTGTACGCTGTTTCCGCGATGAAGATCTTCGCGCCGATCGCCAGCCGGAATTTACACAACTTGATATTGAAATGTCTTTTGTGGCGGTTGATGACATAATAAATTTAATTGAGTCGATGATAAAACATACTTTAGGCATGCTTGCTAAAGATATAGACAAATATCGCGGCAAGCATATCCCTGAAATTTCGCTTCCTTTTCCTCGGCTCTCATGGCATGACGCCATGAACAGATATGGAACAGATAAGCCTGATACAAGGTTTGGCCTTGAACTTGTTGATATTTCCGATCTGGTAAAAAACTCAAAACTGACAATATTTTCAAAGGCTGTTTCTGTTGGCGGAGTTGTCAAATGTATCAATGTAAAAGGAGGCGAGAGCTTTTTATCAAGGACCGACCTTGAAAAGCTTGAAGCGTCAGCCAAATTGCTTGGAGCAAAAGGGCTTGCGTGGATGGTTCTTTCTCCCGAAGGAGTAAAGTCTCCAATCGCAAAGTTTTTTACAGAAGAAGAATTGAAAAGTATTTTTGAAAAGGCGGATGCCAAAAAAGAAGATATCCTTTTATTCGCGGCAGATAAATTTGACGTTGCCTGCTCTGTGCTTGGCGGGGTAAGGCTTGAAGTCGCGAAAAAACTTGAACTTATAAAAAAAGGGACATTTAATTTTTTGTGGGTTGTAGACTTTCCTCTGTTTGAATATTCAGAAACAGAAAAAAGATGGGTTTCCCGCCACCATCCTTTTACCGCGCCGCAAGGAGATCAGGCTCATGTTGAAAAACAGTTTGCTGATGATCCTTCAAAATTAAGAGCACAGGCTTATGATTTTGTTTTAAACGGGGTTGAGATGGGGGGGGGATCTATTCGTATTCATCGCACAGATATGCAGGCTCAAATATTTAAAATACTCGGGTTTACCGAAGAAGAAGCAAAAAGACGGTTTGGCTTTTTATTGGAAGCTTTGGAATACGGAGCTCCTCCGCATGGCGGCATTGCGCTTGGGCTTGACAGGCTGGTTATGATGCTTGCGGGGATGGATAGTATTCGTGAGGTTATTGCTTTTCCAAAAACTCAATCAGCTTTGTGCCCGCTGACAGGAGCCCCTGACATTGTCGATGCTCACCAGTTAAAAGAGCTTTTTATAAAAACATCAGGAGGGATTTAAATTCATGCCAGTAACAGTTATAGTCGGGACCCAGTGGGGAGATGAAGGGAAAGGAAAAATTACCGATCTATTGGCTTGTGATATGGATATTGTCGTCCGCTATCAGGGAGGGAATAACGCGGGACATACGGTAGTTATAGGAGACAAATCTTTCAAGCTCCACTTAATACCTTCAGGCATATTTTATGAAAATGTTTTATGTGTTATAGGCAATGGAGTTGTTGTCGACCCATCCGTTTTGCTGGAAGAGATCGATTCTTTGAAAGAAAGCGGATATTCCTGCAATGGGCTAAAAATATCTTCGCAGGCGCATTTAATTTTTCCATACCACAAAGATCTTGATGCGGCTCAGGAGCAAAAGCATGAAGCCGGCAGAATTGGCACTACATGTCGCGGCATAGGTCCTTGTTACATTGACAAGTATAGCCGAAGAGGAATACGGGTTTCTGATATTTATAATGAAAAGGTGTTTGTTGAGAAACTGGAATGGAATATAGCTGAAAAAAGTTTTTTACTTAATCAGTTTTATGGGATGGAAGTAGAATATGATATTGACCTTTTAAAAGAACAATATCTGGGATATGCTGAAGCTATACGGAAATATGTAATAGAGGATTCTTCTTATCTGGTTAATGACGCTGTTTCCGCGAAGAAAAAGGTTCTAATGGAAGGGGCTCAGGGAATGATGCTGGATGTTGACCATGGCACATATCCTTATGTTACTTCTTCTAACCCCATATCCGGAGGAGCTTGTACCGGTGCGGGGATTGCGCCAAACGCTATTAGTGAAATATTGGGTGTTGTAAAAGCGTATGTTACACGCGTAGGAGACGGGCCTTTTCCCACTGAAATAAAAGGTGGAATTGGAGAGCTTCTTCGTGAAAAGGGCCATGAATATGGAGCGACAACCGGACGCCCCAGAAGATGCGGATGGTTTGACGGGGTTGTTATGCGCCATGCTTCTAAAATTAACGGACTGACAGGCCTTGTTGTTACAAAACTTGATGTTTTAAGCTCTTTTGATATTATAAAAATTTGTACTTCTTATCAATATGATGGGAAAGAGATTAAAAACTTCCCATCTGATATCTATAAATTGGATAAATGCATTCCTATTTACGAAGAATTGGCAGGATGGAAAGAAGATATCAGTAAAATAAAGAATTATAAAGAATTACCTTTAAATGCCAGAAAATATCTCGATAGATTGTCAGCATTAGCCGAAGCTCCCATATCTATGGTAAGCGTTGGAGCGGAGCGGACGCAGATTATTAAATTGTAATCAACCCTTTAAAAATGAATGCAAAAAAATCAATTATTCTTCTCTCCGGCGGACTTGATTCTGCGACAACTCTTTATTATGCCAAAGATAAAGGCTATAATTGCTATGTTCTGATTTTTGATTATGGTCAGCGACATAAAAGGGAAATAAAATCCGCCGTTGAAATCGCCAGACAGTTAAAAGTTCCTTATCAGATTGTAAAAATTGTTTTGCCATGGAAGGGAAGCGCGTTGACGGATGCCAGCGTTAAAATTCCTATCGAAAGAACTTTAAGCCAAATATCAAAAGATATTCCGGCAACTTATGTCCCCGGCAGAAATACTATTTTTTTGAGTTTTGCTTTGTCTTATGCCGAAGCGATTGGAGCAAAATTTATTTTTATAGGGGCAAACGTAATTGATTATTCCGGCTATCCGGACTGCAGGCCGCAATTTCTTGAAGCTTTCCAACGGTTAATAAAAAAAGGAGCAAGAGATACCGAGATTGCAATTAAAGCTCCGCTTATAAGAAAAACAAAACTTCAAATACTGAAAATGGCTATGAAACTTGGAGTTCCGATTGATAAAACATGGTCATGTTATAGCGGTGGAGAAACACCGTGCGGGGTCTGTGATAGTTGCCTGATTCGCAATAAAGCTTTTTCCATAATGAAAAAGAAGGTATAATATACTTAATGACTCCTCTTATCGTAGTATGTTTTTTTACAGCAATAATACATCTGGCTGAAGCTTCCGCCTCGTGCCTGCGGCTTGCCGGAATAAGAACGCGGCATATAGCAACTTCATTGTCTTTTGTTAACGCAACCCTTCTTATTGCCAGATTGTCAAACATGTTCCAAGCTCCTTTTTTGGGAGGGATGGTTGATACTGCTATTCTGCGAGGAAATCCGGATGTGCTGCTCTACAATTTCAGAATGATAATTTTTGCCGCTTTTATTGGCAACTTGATCGGTGCTTTTTTGTCTCCTTTTTTTATTGGCATGTATACCAAGGCTATTGTCAGGTTTGATGTTGTCGGTTCTGTTCCGAGAATGCTTTTTCAGCTTTTTCGTTACAAAAACTTTATCGGATTTTTAAAAACTTTCAGATTGCCCAACAGACATTCGTTTAGAGACCTTTCACTGAAAAATATACCAAAAACTTTTTTGATTCTTAATGCTTTTATGGTTTCTATTTATGCTATCGGCGTTTTAGCTTCCATGCTTGCCGGGGCAATGGTTCCATCTTACAGGGTTACAGCTACGCAGCTTTCAGCCATTGTAAACGGGATGGCGACAATCCTTTTGACCTTAATGGTTGATCCGACAGCCGCTCTTATTACAGATCAGGCCGCGCGAGGAAAACGGCCGGAATCGGATGTCCGGTCAATGGTTTTTTATCTTCTTTTGGGAAGAATACTTGGTACTCTTATTCTTTCTCAGCTTATTTTATGGCCTTCTGCTAATTACATCAAAATTGTAACTCTTTTTGTTAAGACAATGTTTGGGCATTAGCAATGTATAAAAATTCAGCTGAGAATTTTCAAAATAAAACCGTTGTTGCCCTCGGCACTTTTGATGGTATACATCTTGGTCATCAACGCATTATCAAAGATGCCATATCATATGCTAGGCGGCGCGGTTTAAAATGTGTTGTTACCACGTTTGATCCCCATCCTCAGCAATTTATAGATGCCAAAGAACATTTAAAACTTTTGACAACTCTTGGCGAGCGGAAAAAACTTTTCAAAAAACTTGGGGTTGGCATTGTTAAAGTTTTTAAATTTAATAAGGAACTTCGCAATTTGAACTGTAAAGAATTTGTCCGGAAATTTATTGTCAATGAATTGAAAGCAGGAGTTGTTTTTGTCGGATATGATTATGAATTTGGGAAGGGGAGGAGTGGAGGGGTTAAGGAGCTTAGAATATTTGGAGAAAAATATGACTTCAAAGTCAAAATGGTCAGGCCCTTTAAATCAGAAGGTATTGTTGTAAAATCAAGTTTTATCCGCAGGCTTTTAGCCATGGGAGATTTTCGCAAGGCTCTTTCTTTGTTGGGTCATTACTATAATGTAAGCGGACAGGTTATTCGTGGCGCAGGGAGAGGGAGTGAAATCGGATTTCCAACAGCTAATCTTTTTGTTGATCGTCATAAACTTATTCCTGTTCATGGGGTTTATGTCGGGGTCATTGGAAAGCGAAGATGCCTTGTAAACATAGGTGTTCGGCCGACTTTTAAGACGGAGCAGGCTGCTGTCGAGGTTTTTATACCTAAATTTCATGGCAATCTCTATGGTAAAAAGCTTGAAGTTAAAATTTTAAAACGTTTAAGAAATGAAATTAAATTTCCAAACAGCGAATTGCTTAAAGAACAAATAAAAAAAGATATTGATGCCTGCTTAAGTTATAAGTTACAATAAAACATGTTGCCAAATGTTTCAATGTTGTGATATAATTAATCAGTAATGGCTTTAAATAAAGAAACAAAGACTAAATTGCTTCAAAAATATGCGACACATGAAGGAGACACAGGTTCTCCGGAAGCTCAGGTTTCTTTAATTACTGAACGCATTTCCCAACTGGTTGAACACCTTAAAAAAAACAAAAAAGATCAAAGTAGCCGCCGGGGGCTTTTGATTTTAGTTGGGCAAAGAAGACGCCTTCTTAGTTACCTTGAAAGAATTGATGTGAAGCGATATCAAACATTAACCTCCGCGCTTGGATTGAAATGAATTCCCAAAAAGTCCAATTAAATTTAGATTCCAATAAAACTCTTACCATAGAAACCGGCCGCATGGCTCGTGAAGCCAGTGGGTCAGTTACCATCCAGATCGGGGATACAATGCTTCTTGCCGTTGCTACGGGGGCTTCCCAGCCAAGGGAAGGGATAAATTTTTTCCCTCTTCTTGTTGATTTTGAAGAAAAACTTTATGCTGTCGGTAAAATTCCTGGCAGTTTTTTCCGTAGAGAAGGCAGGCCTTCCGAACAGGCGATTTTAAATGCCAGAAAAATAGACAGGCCGATAAGGCCTCTTTTTCCCGAAGGATATTTAAATGATGTCCAGATTGTTGTTACGCCTTTATCCGTTGACCAGGAAACCTCTCCCGATATTTTGGGTATTATAGGCGCATCTGCCGCGCTTTCAATTTCCGACCTTCCTTTTGAAGGACCAATTGGTGCTGCGCGCGTTGGAAAAATCAACGGAGAACTTGTAGTTAACCCTACAATGTCTCAAATGCGCGAGTCGCAACTTGATATTGTAATTGCCGGAACCAAAGATAAAATATTAATGATAGAAGCCGGTGCCGGTGAAATCCCTGAAAGTGAGATTTTATCTGCTATCAAAGCAGCTCATGAGTTTATAAAAAAAGTAGTGACATTGCAGGAAGAACTGGTTTCAATTGCGGGCATAAAAAAGAAAAAAGTTTTGCCTGTTTATCCCAATGAAGAAATGGATAAGATTATTTGCGGCAAATATGAAGCTGAGATAGAAAAAGCGCTTCTTTTGCCTGAAAAAAAAGATTATATGGTGGAGTTGGCTTTAATTAAAGATAAAATAAAAGAAGAAAAAGATGATAAATTCAAGCAATTGCTTGAGGAAAATCCCAAAGATGTGGAGAAAATAATTGAAGGAATTGAATATGATTTTATGCGGGAGATGATTCTAAACGAAAACAAACGGTTAGACGGGCGCGGGTTGAAAGAGATCAGAAAGATTACCTGTGAAACAGGTGTAATTCCGCGGGCGCATGGATCGGCTTTATTTACAAGAGGACAGACTCAAATTTTAACAATTGCTACTCTTGGAGCCTCCGGCGACGCGCAGATGATAGAAGGGCTTGATCTTGAAGATACCAATAAACGTTACATGCATCATTATAACTTTCCTTCTTTTTCGGTTGGTGAGGTAAGGCCTTCACGTGGTCCGGGAAGAAGGGAAATCGGGCATGGCAATTTGGCGGAGAGGGCGCTTGTTCCTGTTGTTCCGTCGGAAGAAGATTTTCCTTATGCAATCAGGCTTGTTTCCGAAGCATTGGGATCAAACGGATCGACTTCGATGGCTTCTACCTGCGGATCAACTTTGGCTCTTATGGATGCGGGTGTTAAGATTACTTCTCCTGTCGCCGGTATTTCTGTCGGGTTAATAACCAAAGGCGACAAATGGGTCACTATTACAGACATTCAAGGGCTTGAAGATCATCTTGGCGACATGGATTTTAAAGTAACCGGAACTCGCAAAGGGGTTACTGCCATTCAGGTTGATATTAAGATTAAGGGATTGACATACAATATTATAGAAGCAGCTCTTTCACAGGCGAAAGAAGGGCGCGAGTATATTTTGGACAAAATGGCAGAAGCTATTCCTTCACCAAGGGAAGAGCTTTCTCCTTATGCTCCGAGAGTTATAGCTTTTAAAATAAATCCCGAGAAAATAGGGGCTGTCATAGGTCCGGGCGGGAAAAATATTAAAGGTATAATAGAAGAGACAGGTGCTCAGGTTGATATTGAAGATGACGGAACTGTCTGTATTACGACAAATGATCCGGAAGCCGCAAAAAAAGCCAAGCAGATGGTGGATGATATAACTTTTGAGCCTAAAGAAGGGGATGTTTTTAAATCAAAAGTAGTTCGGCTAATGGCTTTTGGCGCATTTGTGGAGCTTCCGGGCGGCAAAGACGGGCTTGTTCACATAAGCCAGCTTGCTAACAAACGTGTTGCTAAAGTTGAAGAGGTCGTCAATATCGGAGATGAAGTTGTTGTAAAAGTTTTTGAAATTGACAGAGAAGGCCGCATAAACCTCACGATGAAAGGCGTTACCGACGAAGACAAGAAAAAAATCCGCTGATTTTTTCTGCTCCAGTTTTGTTTGATTTGCCCTGTCTTTTGTGTTAAAATCATAAAGTTTTAATGCCATGAAAAATTTTTCTCGCGGGATACGCGTTAAACACAATAAAAAAAAGACGGAAGAAAAAAATCTACAGGAAGCAGTAATCCCCAGTCATGTTATTATTCCACTTCAACAAAGTCTTGGCTGTTCATGTGATCCTATTGTTAAAATAGGGGACGAGGTTAAAGAGGGCCAGAAAATAGGGAATTCCTCCAAGTTTGTTTTTGCTCCCGTACATGCATCTATTTCCGGAAAAGTTACAAAGATCGAATGGCAGCCAAATGTGTGCGGGTTTGATGCGGCGTCAATCACAATAGAGAGTAATCAGTTGCCAGTAACCAGTAACCAGTTGCCAGTAATCAGTGAAAAATCTTTAGAAAAATTAACACCTGAAGAAATTAGGCAAATGGTTAAAGAAGCGGGGATTGTTGGGCTTGGTGGAGCTACTTTCCCGACTCATGTAAAATTGTCTCCTCCAAAAGACAAAAAAATAGATACTGTTATTGTGAATGGCTGTGAATGTGAACCTTTTATTACAATCGATCATCGTTTAATGCTTGAAAGAACAGAAGATATGATTTTTGGCGCGCAAGCTGTCGCAAAAGCTGTCGGCGCTTCAAAAATTATAATTGGCGTTGAAAAAAATAAACTTAATGCTATTGAAAAACTGAAAACAGTGATTGGACATTGGAAAACTTGTCCCGAGCTTCTCGAGGGATTGGACATTGGAAATTGGACATTGGAAATTAGTGTGTTAGATACAAAGTACCCCCAAGGCGGAGAAAAAATGCTCATTAAAGCGATACTTGGCAGAGAAGTTCCATCAGGTGGACTCCCCATGGATGTTGGCGTTATTGTCAACAATGTTGGGACTTGTGTTGCAATCGCGGAAGCCATAAAACTTGGAAAGCCTTTAATCAGCCGCGCGGTTACCGTTACAGGCTCCGGAATTAGAGAGCCTAAAAATTTATACGTTAGAATAGGGACTACGTTTAAAGAAGTTATCGACCAGTGTGGCGGATTAACCGAAGATGCCGCAAAGGTTATAATGGGAGGGCCTATGACGGGACTTCCTGTTTCTTCTCTTGATGTTCCTGTTGTAAAAGGGACAAGCTGTATTCTTGTGCTA
>MEUB01000007.1 GCA_001771535.1 candidate division WOR-1 bacterium RIFOXYB2_FULL_37_13 | reverse complement strand
CAACTGTGAATATAAATTTTACGGCAACTCTTGCCTTGTGCATATTTTTAATTACACAAATTGTTGGAATAAAACAAAATGGAATAAAAAAATACTTTTTATCTTTTGTTCCTTTAGATGTTCCTTTTTGGATATTGATTTTTATAGTGCCCATGGAAATTTTAAGCCAACTTATTAGACCTTTTTCTCTTTCGATAAGACTTTTTGCGAATATTTTTGCTGGACATGCCGTTACACTCACAATAATAGGCCTTATTTTTGTCTTTAAATCTTATTGGGTTTTACCCGGGTCTTTAATTGGGCATGTTTTTATCTCTGCTTTTGAAGTTTTTGTCGCTTTTATTCAGGCTTTTATTTTTACTTTTTTATCTGCATTTTATATAGGATCGTCTTTAAATTTGGAAGAGCATTAGTTTAATTTAAGGAGGTAGTAAGAAATGGGAGAAGCGTATATCGGAGCTGGAATTGCGATCGGTTTGGCGGCATTAGGAACAGGTTTGGGGGTTGGGATTTTGGCGGCAAAAGCAATGGATGGCATCGCAAGGCAACCTGAGGCTCAAAATTCTATTCGAACAAGCATGATTATTGCAATTACTTTTATTGAAGCGATTGCTTTATATGCTTTAGTCATAGGCTTGATTTTGGCAACAAAGTAATATAAATATGTTTGAATTTGAACCGGGGTTAATAATTTGGACATCTATATCCTTTGGGATATTGATACTCCTTTTTTATAAACTGCTTCTTCCTCCATTGCTTGATATTATAGACAAAAGAGAAAAGCAGATAGCTTCTTCTTTAGAAGAAGCCCATAAAACCAAAAAAGAGGCAGCGGAGCTTTTTTCTGATTATAAACAAAAAATGGAAGAAGCTCACATAAATGCTCGCCAAATTATCGATAACGCAAAAGCCGAATCTCAATTTATCGTCAAGAAAACTGTTGATTCTGCCAAACTTGAAACAAAAGATATGCTGAATCAGGCAAAACTTGAAATTGAAGCGGCTCGGAACGAAATGGTCAAAGAAGTAAAACAGACAAGCGCCGAGCTTATTGTTGCTGTAGCAGGCAAAGTTTTGGGCAGGGAAGTAGCGATAAAAGACAACATGAATCTTATCAGAGAAAGCTTAAATGAAAGTTAATAACTTTGACATTGATATTGAGAAATTGTATTTGCTTGCCAAAAATATGGGCGAAGCGGCCAGGCTTGAAAATGATTTTTACATGATAAAAAATTTTCTTGAGAGCAATTATGAAATAAAATTTTTTTTTGAAAGTCTTTATGTCCCAAGCGAGTTCAAACTCAAAACTTTAAAAGAACGATTTCCTGCTTTTTCAAGGTTATTTTGGGAAATCTTAAGTTTTTTAATTGATAGGGACAGCATTGCACTTGTCCCTCTTCTTTCCGATAGTTATACTCGTTGTTTTTCGGAAAAAGAGAATATGGAAATCGCGGAACTAATATTTTCGCAAGAGGCTCCCAAAGATGTGATTGATTCTGTCTATAAACATTTTAAAAATATATCTTTTAAGATTTTAGTGGATCCTTCTATTTTGGGAGGATTTATTATCAGAAAAAGCGATGGAACTGTTATTGACGGCAGCTTAAAAGGCCGCTTAATGCAAATGAAAAGAGGTTTGGAAAAATGAAAAACGAGACGCCCAGCATTTCCGATATTTTAAAAAAGAAAATTTTGGAATTTGAAGCCGAAACAAAAGCTGAATATGTTGGAAAGGTCATAGAGTCGGGAGACGGAATTGCTCACATTAAAGGGCTTCCTCAGGCTATGGCTGGAGAGATGATAGAATTTCAAAGCGGAATTTTTGGGCTTGTTTTCAACCTGGAGCGCGACCAGATTGTAGCTGTTATTTTAGGCAGCCATACTTCTGTTAAAGAAGGAATGTGGGCAAAATGTACCGGGCGTGTTATGGAAGTTCCCGTAGGAGAGGCCTTAATAGGGCGTATCGTAAATGGTGTTGGCGTTCCACTGGACGGGAAAGGGGATGTTGTTACCGGTAATCACCGGCCCGTTGAACGGCTTGCTCCCGCGGTTGTTGATAGGGTTCCTGTTGACCGTCCTTTGCAGACTGGCATTAAATTGATAGATGCTCTTGTTCCTATCGGTAGAGGGCAGAGAGAGCTAATAATAGGGGATCGCTCAACGGGGAAATCCGCTATTTTGGTAGATACTATCCTTAACCAGAAAAAAGAGGGAGTTATATGTGTTTATGTTTCAATAGGCCAAAAAACCTCTGATGTTGTACAAATGACCGAAAAATTAAGGCGAGCGGGCGCCATGGATTATACAATTGTTGTTACAGCTTCGGCGTCGGACCCCGGAGCCCTTCAGTATCTTGCCCCATTTACCGGATGCGCCATGGCGGAAGAATTTATGTACAAAGGCAAAGACGTCCTCATAGTTTATGACGATTTAACAAAACATGCTCAGGCTTATAGAATGATTTCAATTCTTCTAAGAAGGCCTCCAGGAAGAGAAGCTTATCCCGGAGATGTTTTTTATCTCCACTCAAGGCTTCTTGAACGGTCTGCTCAACTTTCTCCTAAATTGGGTGGGGGTTCAATGACAGCTCTTCCTATTATAGAAACACAGCTTGGGGATGTGAGCTCTTATATTCCCACAAATGTAATATCCATAACAGACGGTCAGATATTTTTAGAGTCCGATCTGTTTAACGCGGGGGTTCGCCCTGCCGTAAATGTGGGAATTTCTGTTTCGCGTGTCGGTGGCAACGCGCAAACCAAAGCCATTCGCAAGCTTGCCGGACGGCTTAGGCTGGATCTGGCTCAATACAGGGAAAAAGCCCAGTTTTCACTCTTTTCGGAAGATGTTGACAAAGAAACAAAAGCCCAGCTTTTAAGGGGCCAGATTGTGACGGAGGTCATGAAGCAGGACAAAAACCAGCCGATGGCGATAGAAGATCAGGTTGTTGTTTTATTCGCGGCCGTTAATGGATTTTTTGACGAGGTTCCTGTTGCAACTATCCGCACATATGAAAGCGAGCTTTTAAGTTTTATGCATCGGTCTTATCATGAAGTTTTGGACAGCATAAGAGATAAGAAGGACATAGATGAAGAGTCAAGAGCGAAAATGATAGAAGCTGTTTCAAAGTTTAAGGAATTATTTAATGTCTGATGTCTTGCTTTTGAAAAACAGATATAAAACAATTGATAACCTAGGGGCTGTAATGCAGGCAATGCTTGTTATTACAGCGGCCAAATCACAAAAAGCGAAAAAAAAGTTTTTGTACGCTTCAAAATATTTGGATGAATTCTCGAAGCTTTTGAATTGCGTCCATAGTACAGAAGCACCAAAACCGCGAGCGGACAAAAAAAATCTGGTGATTGTTATAAGTTCAAGCAAAGGCATGTGCGGAGGGTTTAATGAAACCCTGTTTCGTGCCGTTCGTAATCACTTAAAACTTACTTATGGAAGCCATGAAGCCTATCTTTTGGGAAGAGCGGCATTAAAAATAGAGCGGTGGGTGGGAGTAAAGGTTTTTGCTAAAGATGTTGAGGCTGTCAGGAGCCCATCTTTTTTACATATATCTGAAATCGCGGACAAAATTTTAAAATGGCAGATGAGTACATGCGGTGAAGTTTTTATAGCGTACAATTCTTATAAATCGATGTTAGTTCAAAAACCTAATGTTATTAAACTGCTTCCATTTGATGGGGTTGGCTCTGATGATTACATTGTTGAGCCAAGTGCTTCTGATTTGTATCCCATGCTTCTTTTACATTATTTGGAAAGTACAATTTATAAATACATTATTGAATCGGAACTTGGGGAATTAAACGCGCGGATGCTTGTTGTAAAAGGGGCGACCGACAGTTCAAAAGATATGTTAAATGAATTAAGGATCAGGATAAATAAAGCAAGGCAATTGGCGATTACATCTGAACTTTCTGAAATAGTAAGTTCATTTGAAGCTTTGGCGCAGGGAGAGGAGTAAAAATAATATGATTGAAGGTAGAATTGTACAAATTATAGGGCCTGTTTTGGATGTCCAGTTTCCTACAGATAAAATTCCAGCTATCAGAACTACTCTTGAAATAAAAGACCAGAAAATTTGGGCGGAAGTTGCGATGCAGCTTGAAGGCGGGATTGTTCGAGCTGTATCTTTTCAGCCTACAGACGGATTAAGAAGAGGGCAGAAGGTGGTTGATTTGGAACGAGTTATATCTGTGCCTGTAAGCCCAAAAGCTTTGGGCCGCATGTTTAACGTTTTGGGGCAGCCTATCGACAGGCCGGAGCCTGTGGAAGGGGCGAAGCTTATGCCTATAAGGCGAGATCCTCCTTCTCTTGATAAAATTGTTTCAAAGCCCGAAGTTTTTGAAACAGGGATTAAAGTTTTGGATCTTATTGCTCCTTATGTAAAAGGAGGAAAGACAGGATTGTTTGGTGGTGCCGGAGTCGGAAAAACTGTTATTATTATGGAGCTTATCCACAACATGGCAAAACAGCATGGTGGCATTTCTATTTTTGGCGGGGTGGGAGAGAGAACGAGAGAGGGGAATGATTTATGGCTTGAAATGCAGGATTCGGGGGTTTTGGAGAAGGCGGCATTGATTTTTGGCCAGATGACAGAGCTCCCCGGCGCTAGAATGATTGCGGGGCTTTCCGCACTTACTTTTGCCGAATATTTCAGGGATGAAGAGGGGAAAGATGTCCTGTTTTTTGTGGACAACATATTCCGCTTTGTTCAGGCGGGATCTGAAGTTTCTACTTTATTGGGGCGCCTCCCTTCTGCGGTAGGTTATCAGCCAACTCTTCAAGCCGAGATAGGCCGATTTGAAGAGAGAATTGTCTCAACTGTTAAAGGTTCAATAACTTCTGTACAGGCAGTATATGTCCCTGCAGATGACATAACAGATCCTGCGGCGGCCGCCACATTTGCCCATTTAGATGCGACAACTGTTCTATCAAGAAAGATTGTTGAGAAAGGAATTTATCCTGCTGTTGATCCGCTGACTTCAACTTCCAAAATTCTTGATCCTGAAATTGTAGGGGTTGAGCATTATAAAACGGCTAGACGTGTCCAAGAAATATTGCAAAGATATAAAGAGCTTGAGGATATCATTGCGATCCTTGGTGTTTCGGAGCTTCCCGAAGAAGACCAATTGATAATCAACAGGGCTAGAAAAGTTCAAAAATTTCTTTCACAGCCGTTTTCTGTCGCGGAAAAGTTTTCCGGAATACCCGGAAAATTCGTAAAAATTCCGGATACTGTCCGCGGGTTTAAAGAAATTATCGAAGGGAAGCATGATGATTTGCCGGAACAGGCTTTTTATATGGTAGGAACCATAGATGAAGCGGTTGAAAAAGCTAAGGGCTTTATAAAATGAGTCTCTTTGATTTAAAAATATGGAGTGTTGAAGGTGAGATTTTTGCTGGGAGAGCCTCATTATTAAAACTTAAGGCGGTTGATGGAGAGCTTGAAATTTTAACCGGTCATATTCCTTATATCAACGCGTTAAGTGCGGGTAAAATAGAGTTTGTAAAAGAAGACGGCAATAAAATGGTTTTGCAGGCTGATTCCGGTTTTGTGAAAGTTGAAAAGAACAATCATGTTTATGTTTTCATCCAAACTCCTATATGCGTGGGGTAGCCTCTTATTTTGACCGCTCTTTTGGCTTAAATCCCTTATATTTTTGAAATTTTTTGTTTTTTATTTCGATAAATAATTAGAAATTGGAGGCATTTTTTTGGAGATTAAACGTTTTAAAATCGTTCTTCCTACTAGCCAGAAAATGATTGAATCACCAAGAACTGGAGAAAGAAGATTTACTCCTCATCGTCTTTTAGAAAATAGTCGTCTTATAGCGGACCATTTAAACTTGGGGGTCGATTTAACAAGAGAGGCGTTAAAAGCGGCGGACTTATTTACGCGAATTTCTTCCAATGCAATGTTTTTGGAGGAAGGGCAACTTTCAGATCTTGTATATGGGCATAGCAGCTTTTTTGAACGTATGGGGATTTTCGTTGATGGACATTCTTCGATTTTGAATTATGCCGTATCTTATTTAGCTTATGCAAATTATGATGTCTCAAATCCTCAAAGATTGCGTGCCATGGCTCATGCTGAAAATGGCCCTTTATATACAGCTTATTCTCAATCTTCCGATCCGGAGAAAATCCTTTTATTAGCAAATTATATTGGGGAACAGCAGCTTGAACGCGAACGACTTGCTTTAGATGCTTTGAAAAGTACAAGAAAGATTGATTTTGCTTTATTGATTGTGTTGGGAGGAGAAGTTTTGAATGAACTGCAGAGCTTTGATGCTCCTTTAATTAATAAAAATATAATTCATTTATGGCGTATTTTGTATGAGAATAGAGCCATAATATATCCGGCAGGATACAGATTCGATCTGAAAAATAGATATGTTGATTATATCAACAGAACCCAAGCTCAAATAGATTATCTGCTTCAACAGTTTTTAACTAAAACTCTTGGCAGTATTCCCGATTCTGAAATTGCTGATTTTTATACCACAATCGGATTTGAGCAGCTAAGCTATGGTCAAAAACCCTGTGTGGAAGGTAATCCCTCTCAATATTTTGCTAAAGCCTTGAATTCTTTTGATAAGGCGCTTAAAAGAGATATTTCAGCTCATTGGGCGGCTATGGGGAAAGGAACGGCATTAATCTCTTTAGGCTTTAAAGATGATGGGAAAAAGCATCTTGCCGCGGCTAATTATAAAATGGGACTCGATTTTAAAAAAGCAAATGACAGAGAAAGGGCGGAAATTTTTTTCCGTGACGCGGTTGCTTCGCGTGATGATTGTTATCCCGCATGGTTTGAATTGGGCGGTATTTTGATGGAAAAAGGAGAACATTTAGAAGCGATTCAATGTTTTGATGGAATTATTAATGCCGTTGGAGATATTGACTTAAAGCTTCAGGCAAAAGCTTTTGCGCAGAAGGGGAATCTTCTTGCTTGGCAGTATAAAAGTTTGAAAGTAAATTATTTGGCAATAAAAGAATCATTACGGGAGCTCCGGTCGGAATTGTTAACGGAAGAAAGAGATTTTCGAAAAGAAGCGATCGCTGCTTATGATTCTGCCATTTTATTTAATAGACGAATAATCGAATTCAACAGGCATCTTGAAGAGGTTTTAAGTGCTTATGTTTTTATGATTAAAATGTTTTCAGCGAAAATGGAAATTGAGAATTTTACCGCAAACGCTATTGAGATATTGGCTTTTTCAGAAAAAGCGTTGGATTTAATCAGAAGCAATATAGAATTAATTGAAACAATGCCGAAGATCAGGGCTCTTTATAGCAGGCTTTTATATCTTCAAGGCAACGCGCTCTATTCTTTGGGCATGAAAGAGGAAGCTTTGGAGAATTATTTACTTGCTAAGTCTCTGCAAGCGGAAGACAAAAGCGCTGAAAATGCTGCTATTATGGTCGAAAAGATAACCGATGAATCTTTGGATGATTTTTTGTGGAAAAACTTTTCTAAGCCGAACCCACTCTCTGTGTGCTAATCCGCAATCTTGCTACTTTATTGCTTTTCTAGTAAGATATTAATATTCCAAGTGTTATCGGTTATTAGTTATAAGTTATCAGTTAACATGCGGGAGTAGCTCAGTTGGTAGAGTATCAGCTTCCCAAGCTGAATGTCGCGGGTTCGAACCCCGTCTCCCGCTTTTTCCTTGGCGCGGTACCCAAGTGGTAAGGGAACTGTCTGCAAAACAGTCATTCGGCGGTTCAAATCCGCCCCGCGCCTGTTTAACTTATAACCTATAACTAATAACTTATAACAGAGGCAGGGAAAAAAAGGGAAAGAAAACAAGAAAAAGCAAATAAAGGCAGGGGGAAGTGTTCAGGTTTAAGAATTTTAAGGTTTACAAAGATGCAAAGGAATTTTGTGCGTTTTGTGAGAATGTGATAAAAAATTTTTCCTCACAAGAAAACAGGGCGCTTGCAAGTCAAATTAGAAGTGCATATCTTTCAATAACTTTAAACATTGCCGAAGGTTCTAGTTGTGATTCAGATAAAGAATTCCGTAGATTTTTGGAAATGTCCCTACGTTCAGTTCATGAAGTTGTTGCTGCCTTTGATATAGCCTTGGAACTGGGCATTATAGATGTTAAAATACAAGAGGAATTAGAAACAAAAGCTGAAAGTCTTTGCAAACAAATTAATGGTTTTAGGCGTTCTCTCTTAAAAAGTTAGTTATTAGTTATTTGTTTTTTGTCTTTTTGTCTTTGTTATTTGTTATAAGTTATCGGTTATAAGTTAAACGCGCGCTTAGCTCAGCTGGTTAGAGTACTTGCTTGACAGGCAAGGGGTCACTGGTTCGATCCCAGTAGCGCGCAATCTATTTAGATATTGGAGATTAGATATTAGAGATTGGATATTAGTTAAGACACACCAATTTCTAATATCTAATCTCTAATTTCCAATCTCTTTCCCCTTCTCCTTACTCACTCTTTTAAAGAATTTATCAAGCCATTAATCATTTTTCCAATACTTTCAGCAATTGAATATATATCATCAAAAGTTTCTTTTGGAATAAAGCCGAGTTTTAAGCATATTTCAATTAGTGGAATACACTCAAACAGCGAGCCTCTGGCCATTTTATAAAATTGCTGTTTTTCCTTGGGGGTATTTCGCCCATTTCCTTCCGCAATGTTCAACGGAACGGAAAGCGCGGCTCTTTTTAGTTGGTTTTTGATGTCTCTATCATTTATGGTTTTCATGCACTGATGAGTTTTCGTCACTAATTCAACAGATTTCTTATAAACTTCCAGATTTTCGAATAAAAACATGGGTTTTTCGACCTCCTTATGAGGAGATATAGCAATTTTCATGCCAAAGTAATTTAGATCCCACTACCCCACAAAAATATGCTATTATTTCCATAATCATTTAAACCCAAGGAGCTGTCGCCATGGAAAAAATTTATCTGGTACTCATTTTTGGAATTCTTGCGGGGCTTATTGATATTACGCCAATGCTCATTATGAAATTGCCATGGAACGCCAATCTTTCAGCTTTATAATTATGACTTTGATTTTGGGGAGTTTGCTTGGTTATTTTATTGGGAGGATTTAGGTTAAATGAAGAAAGCAGAAAAACAACTGGTCATTTATCAGGTATCCGGTGGAGCGATAGTATCCGAGCTTGGAAGAGAAAGCGGCACACATACTTTATAATAATGCTTTTGAGTAAGCAATCTTCTCTTTTCTGAAAATAAGGGGTGATGCAGTTGCTACTAAAAAATATGTTTTTTAGGGCTTTTATGCTTATAATTTTTCTTACTGCTATTTTACCCAGAGGTGTTTGTGCTTTTGCTGAACCGCCAAAAAATGAGTTTTCATGGAGTCATCTGGGCTTGGGCGGAATCATAGAAGATCAGGGAGGTGTCGTCGGGATAGGCTTCTTGCTGATGCTTAATTATACCATAAAAAATCAGAGCCACTCTTATTCGCTACGGGCGTTAAGCGGAGCACTCTTATATACCCCTGATGAGGTTAATGAATTTGGTTTTTTATTTAATAAAATATTCGAACCTGAATGGGACGGTTTTTTAAAAGGCAATAATATGCTGGTATCTTTGGGGTTTGGAGCGAGTGTTGTAACAGGCAAAAAAAGAGGGGCATATATAGGGCCGCCAGACCTGGACAATGCTAGTTCACCCAGTGATTTTGAAAGCTCACCTTTTACCACAGTTGGAGTGCCGATTGAAATGCAAGTCTTTATTTTTCCTTCCAATTTTGATTTTGGCTTGGATCTTATTGGATATGCAAATATTAACCCGATCCAATCGTTTTGGGGAATTTGTTTATGCCCACGCTTTGGAAAAGCCTCTATCGCCCGTTGAGGTAATAATGTCCATCGGGAGAACCCAGTAGCGCGCAATCTTTCATCTGTTTTGAACTTTAGGCAAATATAAAATTTCTTTACAGAAATCACGCTTCATAATTTTTTGCAAATCATCTTCTGCCCAAAGCTTCATTGGAGTTATTTGAGGATGTTCAATTGGGAACCACGCCTTGGAAGTCAATGTTCGAATAGCCTCTTTAGCTTTTTCAGGATGTTTTAATGCTAAATATACTTTAGAGGCTTTAATATGAAGAGATTCATCATCTATCTTATCTGAAAATTTTTCATAAATCTTAACATAATCTGTGGTGTTTCCTGTTTTATAAATAAAATTCAACATATACATTGCTCCATCGATACTATCGCTTAAAAATTTAGGTCGATATTTTTTTAACTGTGCGATAAACTTATCCATAGAATCACCGTTACTAATAACTTGATAAGGAGAATTGTATATCTCTAGATTTTCTCTGCCTTTTAGTTTTAACAAGTGTTGCCCTATTATATATTGGTAGCGTTCAACATGAAATTTATGTCTATCCATGTCATTTGCTGGAACCTTTGTATCCTGTTCTCGCTTTAAGAAAGCGGTTAAAACCCTTTTTGCCCTGTCAATACATTTTAATGCAATAGCAGCGCGTACATATGCAAAGAAATGTTCATTAACAATATTTCCGGCATACCACTCCTCATGATGCGGCAACGCTTGTTCATCATAATCCATTGCGCTTTCAAAATCATGTTGGAAATAAGCAATTTCAGCTAAAGCGATCGCTTTATGAGCCTCAAACCCTGGGATAGCTTTAAGTTGTTCTATTCCTTCTTTAATTTTACCTTTACAGAGAAGTTCAAAAACATCTCTCAATTTCTTCGGTATACTCACTACAGCTGTCATACAACAATGTTACTAAATTAATTGATTATTGCAAGTCAATTAACGATTATTTAGTTTTGAAAGAGAGAAAAATAGAAGTTTTTATTCATGTCTTTTGACAGACAGGCAAGGGGTCACTGGTTCGATCCCAGTAGCGCGCATTCTATTTAGAGATTAGAGATTAGAAATTGGAGATTGGAGATTAGGTTGGAAAAAGCACACCAATTTCTAATATCGAATCTCTAATTTCCAATCTCTTTCCCCTTTTCCTTACTCACTCTTTTAAAAAATTTATCAAGCCATTAATCATTTTGCCAATGCTTTCAGCAATTGAATATATGTCATCAAAAGTTTCTTTGGCATGTGAGTGAAATTATTATTATTCATTGGCGAAACATGTGTGTAGGGGAAAGCGGTTGCCAATGAATCTTGAAGGCTCTGAATCTCCTGTTGATGGTTTTAAAATTAGTGAATAAAGGAGTTAAAGAAAATTTATGAGTTTGTCTGCGTCTGCAGTAAGTAAATCTGCATCAACTCTATATCATTTATCCATTTCAGAAAAAATTAATTTTAAGTTTGAAAGCCCCCTTTATAATGCAAAAACCATTTATTATAGACAGAAACCTCTTTTTGCTTATCTTATACAAGGAAATAATCTTACGATATATCCTTTGATAAAAGCAGCAGATGTAAATAAAGAAACTTATTGGCCTATAAAAGTAGCTTTGGAAAAATTAGGGATAGAAAACCCACATTCAGTTGGAACATATATGGTTCGCTTAATATTTGAAAATAACCAAGGAAGATTCATTGCCGATGAAGAGCATCATTACAGATATTTTGAGCAAACTATGAGAGAATTTGTTTTTCAATTTCATAGGTATGGAGAATCTGTTAACGGAGGAACTTCTTCACCAATTCCTACAGACCCATATGAAGAAGGGTATTCGCATATTCAGCTTTTTTCTGCTATTTATTATGCAGAAGTTGATGTCATGCGAAGAGTTGTTAAAAAAAATGGATCAATAATGGATATTGGTTGTGGACATGGAGAGGCTCCATTGTTATTTGCTCAAAGCTTCCCTCTTTCGACAGTGATTGGAACTGATTTAATGGGCCAAAGATTTCAATGTGCTGGAGGTAGTTTCCAACATTTGAATAGTTCATTAAATAAAGTTAGATTTGCAGAACATGATTTTCTAGAAGGAAGATTAGATGATGCTCAGACTAGTGCCGCAAAAGATCAAATATACGGTGAAACAAGAGTAAATACAGAGCCTTTATGTAGACTTATACAAACTCAAACTGGAGAGCCAATGGTTGATGCAATTACGATTAACCATGTTTTAGAACATATAGACCTTCCAACAGCAAGTCTTATTCTTGAATTGTTGAAACATACAAGATCTCTATTATGTATTTCTCTTCCTCGAGAGAAACGACTTAACACTACTTCGGGCCATAAGAGGTTATATAATGAGTACTATTTTGAGAAAGAGCTTTGGCCAGACATAGAAAGAGTTGGCACAAATTTTGAACCTGTTTATGATTATACGGGGCTTGGAGTGTTTGCTTTAAAAAGTCGTTGATGAATTTGTAATTGATATAATGCGTAAATTTACTGTTGACTTAAAAATATTTTGCTATGAATTTTGATGATACCCTTACTTATTTTGAGTTTCCCAACAGTGTTCATGCCAATTTCCAATATCGAATCTCTAATTTCCAATCTCTGTCCCTGGCTCTAATTTCTAGGATACCTCTACCCCACAAAAATATGCTATTATTTCTATAATTATTTAAACATAAGGAGCCAAACCATGGAAAAAATTTATCTTGTACTCATTTTTGGAATTATTGCGGGGCTTATTGATATTACGCCAATGCTCATTATGAAATTGCCATGGAACGCCAATCTTGCAGCTTTTTTAACATGGGTCATTGCGGCTTTTTTTATAGCAACTTCCAACATTGCGTTAAACAGTATTGCTAAAGGAGTTCTGGTTTCATTTCTTTTGGTTCTGCCTGTACTTCCTATCATTAATGGCGGATTCACACAAAGAATTCCGATTATAATTATGACTTTGATTTTGGGGAGTTTGCTTGGTTATTTTATTGGGAGGATTTAGGGTAAAGATCTCGGGTTAATTAAGCGTGACCAATTCTGGCCGCATAATTAAAAGCATGGAAGTAATTTTGAAAAAATTTGTCGTCAGATCCATAAATATTGTCGCATACTAAATAATCTACAAAGACCTCTCTTCCTCTTGTTACTTCCTTTAACCTTTTCCTGTTTTTTGAGTCGGAAATGGTAAGATCAAAAAGTTCTAATGCCCTTTCAAAGGACAGATCGGAAAATTTCTTGTTCCCCTTGTTCCTCCAGCTTATAGCCCTTATAACTTCACTCCCGATATTTGCCATCTGTTCAAAAAAAGAAAGCTCGTTCCATCTTCCGTTTGCCAAATCTTTATGCTGGTAATTATTCATTTTTGATCAATTGATTTATTGTCTTTAAAATTTTTTCTCTGACCGCAGCATTTTCAACATTTCTTGTTTTATTCTCTTGAAGAGGTCGAATATTTATCATTGAATCAAATTCAATATAATCAGATGTTCCATAAAGTTCAGGATATATGTTTATTCCCCATAAATTGGCATTATTTGATCCGTTTTCAATAAGCAGTGCTTCTTCGTCCGCATGAAGCCCTGCATCAACTGCCATAATGTTTTTTTCTATATCTACAACGGCCTTTACCATATTGCCAAACATTTTTGCGGACATTTTTTTGAGTTCATTAATTGTTGTTTTGTTTTTTATAATTTGCATGTATTTAATTATAACATACTCTTTCCTTTTCCTTATTTCATGATAAAATTTAAATTGTTGGAAACAGGAGGCTGAACTGTGTTGGATCCGAAAATTGTTTCATTGGTAATATTTGTTCTTTCTTATTTGTGTTTTATATTTTTCCCAATCTATCGCACGCATATCGCGCTTCTTGGCGCTTTTCTTTTAATTGTTACGGGGACTGTTTTGCCTATTGACGCTTTTTACTCCATTAGCTGGAATGTAATGGGGATGTTTGTCGGCATGCTCATAATTGCCGATATCTTTATGCAAAGCCGTGTACCCGCTTATTTTGCTGAGGTTATTGTCAATAAGACCAAAAAAACCGTATGGGCTATTTTATTTATTTGTGTTTTGACGAGTTTTATATCCGCGTTTGTTGAAAATGTCGCGACCGTTTTAATTGTCGCGCCAATCGCTTTATCTTTGGCAAGAAAACTTAACTTTAATCCTGCCAAAATGCTTATCGCAATAGCAATTACAAGCAATCTTCAAGGAGCAGCGACTTTAATAGGTGATCCTCCAAGTATGCTCCTTGGCAGTTTTACAGGTATGACATTTAATGATTTCTTCTTTTTTATGGGTCGCCCCAGCATATTTTGGGCTATTCAGGCGGGAGCTTTGGCCTCTTTTGTCTTTTTATATTTTGTTTTTAGGGAACATAAAGAAAATGTCAATATTATTTCCGAAGAAAAAATAAAATCTTGGGTACCCACAGTTATACTATGTTTGCTAATAGTACTTTTAGCCCTCTCTTCGTTTTTTACCATTATTCCGCAACCTGGTGTTTTGTGTATGTTGTTTGGCTTGCTTTCTCTTATTTGGGCAAAACTTGTTGATGGCGTCAAAATGCTTGAAGGGCTAAAAAAGCTTGATTGGGAGACGACTTTTTTTCTTTTAGGGGTTTTTGTTTTGGTTGGAGGGCTTACCTTAACAGGCTGGATAACTTCGTTTGCAGTTTTTTTGTCGGGAATCGTGGGACAAAATGCTCTTCTGGGTTATCTATTAATAGTTGTTATATCTGTTTTTGTGTCAGCATTTGTTGATAATGTCCCTTTTTTGCTTACAATGCTTCCTGTTATTGCTACCATGTCCGAAAGTATGACTGTAAGCCCCTATCTTTTGTTTTTTGGTCTGCTGATAGGTGCCAGTGTTGGCGGTAATGTTACGCCAATAGGGGCATCCGCGAATATTGCTGCTTGCGGCATTTTGAAAAAAGAAGGAACGCCCGTCTCTTTTATGGAATTTGTCAAA
Source organism: candidate division WOR-1 bacterium RIFOXYB2_FULL_37_13 (assembly GCA_001771535.1). Lineage (GTDB taxonomy): Bacteria > Margulisbacteria > WOR-1 > XYC2-FULL-46-14 > XYC2-FULL-37-10 > XYC2-FULL-37-10. The sequence continues at coordinate 54,593 of MEUB01000007.1, read as the reverse complement.
ATTGGTCTTCCATTCACTATAATCGCGGTTTCTGCTTCGGCTTTGTTTGTATGGTTTATTTGGAGATAAAACCTCGTCCCCGAGAGGAATCGAACCTCCAGCCTACAGATTAGAAATCTGTTGCTCTATCCGGTTGAGCTACGGGGACAGTCAAGTATTTAGTGAAAAACCAATGATTCACACAGTATAATAATACCATAAGAAGAATTCTTAGTAAATTGTGCGAATCTTAAAACAGATTTTGATTGAAATGCTTTATGTTTTTATGTAAGATTATCTGCAGACGGAGATTTTATGCCGAAAAAAATTAAAAAGGTCTTAGGCAGCAAAAAAAGAAAGCCAAAAAAAACTAATCTTTTGGGTGTTGTTACCCATTATTTTGGCAAAATCAATGTTGCTGCTGTAAAACTTTCCGCTCCTTTGAAAGTCGGTGATTATATTGAATTTAAAAACGGAGAAGAAAGTTTTTGCCAGCTTGTAGAATCTATCCAGGTTAACCATAAGAATATTTTGTCAGCCAGGGGAAAATCTGAAATCGGATTAAAAGTTGTCAAAGAAGTCAAAGAAGGCTTTCAAGTTTTAAAAGCCGTTCAACCAACTCTGCTTGAAACGGTTCCTGCAAAAAAGGAAGAGTCGTTTAAGCCTATTTTTAATAATGTTGCCAACCCGCAGAATAGTGAGACGCTTACCATTATAAGACGGAAGATTTTAATTACAAACCAAGTCCCGCAAAAAGAAGAAAAACCTGCTAAAGATTCTTTTATAGTTTCTCCTTTACCTGAAAAACATGGTGCTTCGCTTCCCGAAACACCGCAACCGCAAAAGCCCAACCCTAAAAAATCAGGCTATAACAACGTCAAGTTTTTAAAATTTTAATAAGAGCTTTTTTGCCTATATCTTTTCTGTAATGCATTCCTTCAAAATGAATTAGCTCTACAGCTTTATACGCATGATCAATCGCGGCTTTAATGTCATCCCCAATTCCGACGATATTAAGAACTCTTCCTCCGTTTGTCAGGCATCTGGTTTCTGTTTTTTCTTTGCTGCTGTCCAGTTTTGTTCCCGCGTGGAAGACAATAACATCGTCAAGCTCTCTTGCTTTATCAAGCCCGGTAATTTCAAGTCCTTTTTTGTATGTGCCCGGATATCCGCCGGCCGCAATGACTACACAGACTGCGGGGCGGGGATCCCATTCTAAAGTTGCTGACGTGAGCTTTTCGTCGAGTATCTTTTCTATAATATCTATAATATCCCCTTTAAGTCTGGGCAATATGCATTGAGTTTCAGGATCTCCAAACCTTGCGTTGTATTCCAAAACTTTTGGCCCGTCTTTTGTGACCATAATTCCGACGTAAAGAATTCCGCTGTATTTGTAGCCCTCTTGCTCCATGGCTGTTATAGTCGGCTTTAAAATTTGTGAATCTACATAGTTAAGAAGCTCTTTTGTAACGATAGGGGCGGGGGAGTAGGCGCCCATCCCTCCGGTATTTAAGCCTTCATCATTGTCGAACGCGCGTTTATGATCCTGAGCTGAAGCCATGGGGATAATTGTTGTCCCGTCTGTAAAGCAAAGGATAGAAGCTTCTTCTCCGCAAAGAAATTCTTCAATCACAACTTCGTTTCCTGCTTCTCCAAACGATTTTTTGCACAGGATATTTTCTATGGCAAGTTCAGCCTCATCTTCTGTTTTGCAGATCAAAACCCCTTTCCCCGCGGCCAGCCCGTCTGCTTTTATGACGACAGGGGTTCCTATTTTTTTTAAAAAAGCCTTTGCTTCTTTAGGATCTTTAAAAGAGAGGTAATCGGCAGTCGGTATTTTGTATTTGCGCATCAGATTTTTTGAAAAAACCTTGCTCCCTTCGATTTGCGCCGCCCCTTTTGACGGACCAAATATTTTCAACCCGGCAGCTTTAAACTGATCCACAATCCCTAAAATAAGCGCGACTTCAGGCCCTACTATTGTCAGGTCGATTTTGTTTTTTTTAGCGAACTCAAGCAACGCAGGGATATTATCTGCCTGTATGTTGACATTGACGGCTATTTGCGAAGTTCCCGCGTTCCCCGGCGCGCAGAATATTTCTGAAACGCGCGGGCTTTGGGCAACTTTCCAGACAAGGGCATGTTCTCTTCCTCCAGATCCGATAATTAGTATTTTCATAAGCTTATTATATAAAATTTAATGCTCTTTTACATCAACAAGATTAAACTGGACAGATTCAAACCCATTCCATAGGTTCCTTTCCAAAGAATAAACAATATCGCAGTTTGAATTGAGATTTATAGAATCTTTTAGTTTTCCAAGCCCAAAACCAATAGCGTCTACTGTCGCGGAGTTCTTTCCGATAAATTTTATTTTAAGATGCGCGCCGTCATTTCCTACCGATTTTATATCAATAGGGTGAAGATCGGAGCTTATAAAAATAGGCGATGGGTTGTCTTGGCCATAAGGTCCTAAAAGAGCCAGTTCTTCAACTAACCCGAGAGTTGCCTGTTCCGGGTTAAGCAATGCGTCAATTGTTATTCTTGGCGTAAAGTCTATATCCAAAGTAAGCAAAGCTTCAGCCAGTCTTTTTTGTAATTCCGGTATTTTCATGGGCTCTATCGCAAAACCAGCCGCCGCCGCATGGCCGCCGAAATCTATAAAAAGATCACGGCAGGAATCAAGGAGATTAAAAACATTAAATCCGTCAATTGATCTTGCTGATCCGCGGCCAAGCCCTTCATTTATGCTTATAAGCACCACAGGCCTGTAATATTTTTCTACAATTCTTGAAGCAATAATGCCTATGACTCCGGCATGCCAGTTTTCTCCTGACATTACAATTATTTTTTCTTTTGCTATATCGGCTTCTTTTATTTTTAAGGAGATTTCTTTATTCATAATTTCTCCGATTTCCTGTCTTTTTATGTTAATGCCATGCAGCTGTTTGGCCAGTGTTTCAGCTTCAAAGGCTTCTTTGGAAATAAGGAGATTTACTGCCAGCGAAGCATGTTCCAGTCTCCCTGCGGCATTAATCCTGGGAGCCAGCCCAAAATTTATATCCCTGATCGAAAGGTCTTCTTTTAACCCCGCGGCTAGTGCAAGGGCTGCTATTCCGAGCCTTTTCCTTTCTTTTAAAACCTCAAGGCCTTTTTTTGCCAATATCCTGTTTTCTCCAGTTAAGGGGACGACGTCCGCGATAGTTCCAAGCGCAGCCAAGTCCAGCAGACTTGTTAAAAAGCCGTTTTCATTATTTCCAAGGGTTCTTAACAATCCCCAGGCAAATTTAAAGGCGACTCCGGCGCCTGAAAGGTTCCTGCTCGTATTTTCTTCTTTTATCAATTTTGGATTTATAATCGCGTAGGCATTTGGAAGTTCTTTTGGTATATTGTGATGATCGGTAACAATTACTTCCATTCCTAAAGAATTTGCCTCTTCAATTTCTAAGAAGCTTGAAATCCCGCAATCGACGGTTATTATAAGATTGGTTCCTTCCTCTTTAAGCTTTTTGACGGCACCTATATTCAAAGAATATCCTTCGCCGTAACGGTAGGGAATATAATAAGAAGGATTCATTCCAATGTGCTTTAGAGTTTCAAGCAAAATCGCGGTTCCCGTAACTCCGTCAACATCATAATCGCCATAAACGACAACTTTTTCTCCTCTTTGTTTGGCGAGGATTATCCTTTCAGCCCCTTTTTTGATATCAGGGATATTAAAGGGATCGTTTAAGTTCATTAATCGAGGAGAGAGAAACTCCTGAGCATTTTTTGGATCCAGTATTTTTCTATTTATCAGTATCTGGGCTGTAATGGGAGAGATATTCAGCTCTTTTGAAAGGGTGCGGCTGATTTCATCATTTGGGGGGAGTAGATCCCACCTTTTCATCCCTTTTTGACCAGCATTAGTTTCTGGCCATATTCAACAGGTTTGCCGTTTTCGACCAAGATTTTTACGATTGTACCCGAAACTTCAGATTCTATTTCATTAAACAATTTCATAGCTTCTACGATGCAGACAACTTTGCCGGAGTTTACATTGTCTCCAACTTTTACAAATGCAGGAGAATCCGGCGAAGGGGCAGAATAAAAAGTGCCTACCATTGGAGAAGTTATAGCCAGCAAATCTTCATCTACATCAGGTGTTGACTGTTGGATATGAGAGACTGGGGTATTAGATGTTTGGAGTGAGGGCGGGTTTGACATAACAACGCCTCCACGTTCACGTTTTATTTCATATTTTGTTCCTTTATCTTCGATAGTAATACCTGATATATCTTCATTTTTAACCATTTCAATAAGCTTTTTCAGTAAATCAAAGTCAACCATTTTATTTCCTCCATTTATGACCGTCCCAAATATTTCCCGTCTCTTGTGTCAACTTTTAAAACATCTCCGACTTTTGTAAAAAATGGGACAGACGGAATTGTATAACCCGTTTCTACGGTAGCAGGCTTTCCTCCGGAGACGGTATTTCCTTTAAATTCCGGAGTTGTTTCTGTCACTTTCAAGTCTACAGAGGCAGGCAGTGTTATATCCAGTGCCTCTTCTTCATGAAAAGCGATGTTTACAATAAAGCCTTCTTTTATAAATCGTTCCGTCCCGCCAAGCTGTTCTTTTTTAAGTTCAATTTGGTTAAAGGTTTCCTGATCCATAAAGTGGTATTTTTCGCCGTCGTTATATAAGTATTGCATGGGGCGGTATTCAATGTGTATCTTTTCCAGTTTCACGCCTACATTAAAGGTTTCTTCTATAATAGCTCCGGTGCGAAGATTTTTCATTTTAAGCCGAATTCTAGCCTGTTGAGCCCATTTTATGTGGTTATATTCCACGCAACGGAAGATATCACCTTTATATTCAAAAGTATTTCCTTGTCTTATTTCTGTTATAGATACTGCCATGATTTAATGTCCAATAGTTATTTTATAATATTACTATTTATAGAGGGGTTTTGCAATGATGAGATGCTGCAAAATCATAACGCCTGTCTTGTTATAAACAGGCGTTGATTTGATATAAAATTTAACCTTCTTTGTTTAAGGCTTTAATTAATGCCTCTATTGCTGAATATTCGAGATCAGTTCTTTGCGCCAAAGCTTCTGCAGAGGGATTATAGAAACATACGACAGCTTCTCGCAAGTGGTTGCTATTTGAACTGCTTACTGCGGCCTCCAGTATTGTTTCAATTGGTACATTCTTTTTATATAGAGCTTCAACTGCTGCCATAATAATACATCTAACAGAATATCTTTTTAACAGGTATTTGCTTTTAATAATTTCTAAAAGAATAACAGTGGAAACTAAGCCCGATTTTATTGCTTCTATTTGAATATCGACCATCGGACTTCTTACCGCGGCTTCCATGAATTCGATGTTTGAAACTCCAAGCTGCTCGAATAAAGGAACTTTACTTTTGCGAAAAAAGATACCGCGAATCCAGTCTTTTATGGGGTTTTCATAATTTTTAATTTCTAATGTTGCTGAAGCCCGTAAAAAAGCAGCCTTAGATTTTGACTTTATTTCTTCAGGGCTTACATTCCTTGTTGCTAGCACTTCATTAGCATCTCTTGCTATTTTTGACATGCCAAAATGATAGAGTGAAGATAAGAAAAGTAGATCTTCAACGGAAACATCTGGCGATGCAAGAGCGACCTCCCATAGCTGTATGTCGTTTTGTTTGACCAATAATGATGCTTCTTCTTGTGTAATTGTTGAAGTCCTGGTTTTTAGAGCAAGATATATTCTGCTTTTATCGGGGTTGCTTGCTGCGTTGTAAATAGTCGATACATCTTTTATTTCAATAGAACTACACCAGCGGACTAAATTATCCCATGCAATAATTTGAACGAGACTATCAGTAGATTTCTTGACTAAATGCATTAATTCGTTCATTGGAGTTCTTTCACAGCGAGCGGCTATTAAGTTTAGCAGGCACTGATCACTTTTTGCCATTGCTATTAAATCGCTTTCAGTTGCTTCAGCAACACGATCTTTTAGCTTGTCACATATAATCTTTTCTGATAACTTAATAAGGGTTGGTATTGTGGTTTGACTGGAATCAGCAGCTATTTCCATTATCGCCTCATAAGGACTTTGCGCCGCACTCTCCATAATTGTTTCTTCTGAAACATTTCTTTTTTTTAGGTTGTTAATTGCTGTTAAAGCAATTTCAGGGAATGCTGTGCGTACAAGCCTTAATAATCCTCCATTTTTTATCTCTTTATGGTTAACTCTTGCCATTTGTATGGTTGGAACAGGGAGTCTCTGTCCGTTTCTTATTATGTTGGGAATGATGCTTTTCCTTATTGCTGATGATACCCTTGGTGTTATTGGTGTTATCATTATTATCAATGCCTCCTGTTTATTTGTATATCCCTCGAAATGAAATTCAGAGAATTTCACCCTATTTTTATTTTACCTGACTTGTTGTAAAATGCTCTCATGAATAAAATAGCTATAATCGGTTTAGGGTTAATCGGAGGATCGCTTGCTTTATCATTAAGAAAAGCGGGTTTTTATGTTGTTGGGATCGCAAGGAGAGGGGAGACTGTTGAAAAAGCGAAAAATAGCGGAGCAATTGATGAGGGTTCATGCGATATAAAAGATATTTCAGATGCTGATTTTGTTTTTATCTGTACGCCGATCAGTCTTATTATCCCAATATTAAAAGAAACGACTCCTTATTTAAAAAAGGGAGCCATTGTTTCTGATGTTGGGTCTACAAAACAGGAAATAGTCTCTCAAGCTGAAAAACTAATGCCCAAAGGGAGATATTTTGTCGGCGGACATCCGATGACAGGAAAAGAAAAGGTTAAATTTGAAGAAGCAGAAGACGGATTGTTCAAAGATAAAATTTGGATGTTGATTAAAACTTCTAAAACAAGAACAAACGCTATTTCTCGCCTTGAAAATATTATATTAACTACAGGCGCAAAAATCTTGTACCTTGATCCAAAGAAGCATGATCTTGTTGTAGCTGCCATAAGCCATATGCCGCTGGCTGTCGCGGTTTCTCTCATAAATACGGTGGAATCCCAAACTGAAAAAACTTTAATGCTCTATTGTGCCGCGTCCGGATTTCGTGATACAACCAGAATTGCTTCTGGCGACCCTCTTCTTGGCGTTGATATGTTTATGACTAACAAAAAAGCTGTTTTAAGGATGATAAAAGCATTTAAGGTGTCACTTGCCACTCTTGAGAAACTTATAAAAAAAGAAGAAATTGACGCTGTAAAAAAAGAGCTTGAAAGAGCTAAAACTGCTAGAGACGGAAGCCCTAGTTAATTGACTTTAATGCTCCCCGTGAAAATCAATTGAAAGTTGAATTGAGTCAGTTACTTCCCTTCTTTTTTGAGATAAAATCATGTAAATAATAGATTTGTTTTTCTTATATAAAAGGGGTTGCTTAAAATGGAAATAATAAAAGTTGGGGATAAGGCTCCTTTATTTGCGTTGATAGATCAAAATGGGAATAATATTAAATTATCCCAATTTATAGGAAAAAAAGTTTTGCTTTCTTTCCATCCATTGGCTTGGACATCTGTTTGTTCAATACAAATGCAGTCTTTGGAAAAAAATTATGATCGTTTTAATAAATTAAACACTGTTCCTTTGGGAATAAGCATTGATTCACAGCCGTCAAAAGAAGCGTGGTCAAAAAACCTTAGAATAAACAGGACGCGCTTGCTTGCTGATTTTTGGGCGCATGGGGACTTGGCCAAGAAACTGGGAATTTTTGATGAAAAAACGGGGGTTTCAAAACGTGCCAATATATTAATAGATGAAACAGGCATTGTTAAATGGATAAAAGTATATCCAAATAAAGAAATCCCCGACACTGAAGAAATTTTTAATTTTTTGTCCGGCGACAATTAATATAAAACAAAAAACTACTTCTTCTCTTCATCATCCTTCTTCATTTCGTAGTCGGCGTCAATTGTTTTGCCGTCATTATCTTTTTTGGCTTCTTGTCCTGTATCTTGTCCCTGAGCTCCTTCTGGTTGTCCTTCCGGAGCTTGTGCTTTGTAAAGCTGTTCAGACATCGCGTAAACTTCTTTTTGGAGCTTTTCAAGCTGCTCTTTTATCTTAGAAGAGTCAGTCCCCTTTAAAACCTCTTTCATTTCGTTTATCTCTTTCTCAACTTTTTCCTTTGTCGCCGCGTCGACTTTGTCGCCTGAATCTTTTAAGGTTTTTTCGACGGTATAAACCATCCCATCCGCCTGGTTGCGAAGATCTATTTCTTCTCTTTTCTTTTTATCTTCTGTTTCGTGTGCGGATGCCTCTTTTTTCATTTTTTCGATGTCATCTTTTGAAAGTCCGGAAGAGGCTGTTATCGTAATCTTTTGCTCTTTTCCTGTTCCTTTATCTCTTGCGGAGACGTTGACAATTCCATTGGCATCTATATCAAAGGTAACTTCGACTTGCGGAATCCCCCTTGGCGCCGGAGGAATCCCTTCCAGATGAAAACGGCCAAGAGATCTGTTGTCGTTTGCCATTGGACGTTCTCCCTGCAATACATGTACTTCGACCGAGGTTTGTCCGTCGGCCGCGGTTGAAAACACTTGTGATTTCTTTGTAGGAATGGTTGTGTTTTTTTCAATCAAAGGAGTCATAACCCCGCCCAGCGTTTCAATCCCAAGCGTTAGCGGTGTTACATCCAAAAGAACCATATCTGTCCCAAAGTCTCCTGCCAAAACACCGCCTTGAATTGCGGCGCCTATTGCTACCACTTCATCAGGGTTTACCCCCTTATGAGGCTCTTTTCCAAAAAAACTTTTTACCGTTTCCTGGACTTTTGGCATCCTTGTCTGTCCGCCAACTAAAATAACTTCGTTTATTTCGTTTGTTGACAACCCCGCATCGGCAAGAGCCTGCTTGCATGGCGCGAGTGTCCTTTCTACTAAAGTTGCTACAATTTGTTCAAGTTTGGCTCTTGTCAGTTTTACCACCAGATGTTTTGGTCCTGACGCGTCTGCCGTGATAAAAGGGAGATTGATTTCTGTTTCCGTTGTTGTAGAGAGCTCTATTTTTGCTTTTTCCGCTGATTCTTTAAATCTTTGAAGAGCCATTTTATCTTTTGATAAATCCATGCCGGTATCTTTTTTAAATTCATCAAGAAGCCATTCGATAATTGTGTGGTCAAAATTATCTCCTCCCAGATGCGTATCTCCGTTTGTCGCTTTAACCTCAAAAACACCATCTCCAAGCTCAAGAATTGATATGTCAAAAGTGCCTCCACCAAGGTCATATATAGCAATCTTTTCATTTTTTTTCTTATCCATACCATAAGCAAGCGAAGCGGCTGTAGGTTCGTTAATAATACGCACAACTTCAAGCCCCGCGATTGTCCCCGCGTCTTTGGTTGCCTGGCGTTGAGAATCGTTAAAATAGGCCGGAACAGTAATTACGGCCTTCTTAACAGGTTCGCCAAGAAAATCTTCCGCTGACTTTTTTAGCTTTTGGAGTATGATTGCCGAAATTTCGGGCGGGGTATATTGTTTTCCTGAAATTTCAACCGAGGCCGCGTTATTTCTTCCCGCTACGACCTTATAGGGGATATGTTTTGTCTCTTCTGTTATTTCGTTAAAAAGCCTTCCCATAAATCTTTTTATAGAAAATATCGTATTTTCAGGATGGGTTATCGCCTGTCTTTTGGCGACTTGTCCTACGATTCGCTCGCCCTCTTTTGGGAAAGAAACTATCGATGGGGTGGTGCGTCCCCCTTCAGAATTTGGAATTACGACCGCTTCCCCTCCCGACATTACTGCCACGCAGGAATTTGTAGTCCCCAAATCTATTCCTATGATTTTTTCTTTTGCCATTTTATTTTCCCCCTTTTTCGGCCGAGACAATTACCATTGCCGGCCTTATTAATTTTTCGTTTAGTATATATCCCTTTCGCAATTCCTGAATAATTGTATTTTCAGGCTTATCTGACTCCTGTTTGCTCATAGCTTCATGGAAATGAGGGTCATACGGCTTATCCAGAGATTCAATCTCTTGTACCCCTAATTTTAAAAGAGTATCTATCATCTGTTTTTTTACAAGTTCTATGCCTTTTATGATGTTTTCATCATTTGACTTTTTTGCAGAGGCGATAGCGTGATCAAAACAATCCAATACCGGAAGCAGTTCGCAGATAAGGGTTTCATTGCCGAATTTCAGAAGATCTTCTTTTTCTTTTGATATTCGTTTTTTGTAATTGTCAAAATCGGCAAGGGTTCTCAAGAATTTATCTTTTAACTCTTTATTTTCATTTTCTTTTTTAATGATTTCTTCTTTTAAAGCCTCAAGATCATTTTGAACAGTGGTTAATTCCTCTTCTGTATTTTCTTCCTTTTGCATTTCGTCTCTTGTTTCTTGTTCGTCAGACATCAAAAACCCTCCCCATTAATCAAAGTTTCCATTTCTTCAGAAATTTGCCTTAAAACAGAAGTAACCCTATTGTAGTCCATTCTTGTAGGCCCTATTATTCCTATAGCGCACGGATCAAACCCTCTTAGGTTGTGATGCGCCACAACAATAGAAAGATCTTTCATATGTTTAAATTTATTTTCATGTCCTATATGAATTGTTAAAGGCTCAAATTTTGAATATTCTTCCAGTATCCTGCAAATTAATTGTTCATGTTCCAGCGTTTCTATGACATTTTTTATGTTTTCCACGCTTTGAAACTCAGGCTGGTTTAATATCTTTGAAATACCTGATGACATTGTCCTTTCTTTTTTCCCAAAAGAGACAAATACTGTTGCATAGTTTAAAAGCGAGGAAAGCATTTTAAGAGAGCCTCTCATTATTTCTTCAATTCCTCTTCCTATTTTTTTTATACCGCTTTTTATTAAAGTAATTTCCCTGCCTGATATTTTTTTTGTTTCCATAATATTGTCTATATAATATCTATAGCCATTATCTGTCGGGATTCTTCCTGAGCTTGTATGCGGATGTGTTATGTAGCCGCATTGTTCGAGCTCCTGCATTTCATTGCGTACAGTAGCAGGAGAGATGGATTTTAGGTAATGTTTTGTAATTGTAAAAGAGCCAACAGGTTCCGCGGTGTTTATATAGTCTTCTACCACGGCTCCTAAAATCTCTCTTTTTCTTTCGGTAATTTGGTCTTTTGTCATAGTTTAGCACTCCAAGCTATTGAGTGCTAATTTTAACATTTTTGCCATGGCGTGTCAATGGGTGGAAACTGATTTTTCTTGCTTTTAAACCTACATAAATTCCTCAAAAATCAATGTTTCATTTTTTTTAATGTTTCAGGGAAATTTTTATCGTAAAAAATCGCGGAACCTGCTACCAGAATAGTTGCTCCGGCAGATATTGCTTTTGGAGCTGTTTCTAGGTTGATTCCCCCGTCTACTTCTATGTCAACTTTTACATTTTGCTTATTGATTTCATCTTTTAATCTTTTTATTTTCGGCAAAACTTCCGGCATAAATTTTTGAGCTTCAAATCCGGGGTTAACAGACATTATTAGAACCATTACTATATCATTTAAAATGTTGAAGATATTTTCAACCGGAGTTCCCGGGTTGACGACAACTCCTGGCTTTACCCCGTTTTGTTTTATAAGTTCGATGTCTTCCTTAAGGTTTTTTGACGCTTCAACGTGTATTGTTATGATATCTGCCCCTGCTCTCGCGAAATCAGGGATGAATCGGTCGGGATTTTCTATCATAAGGTGTACATCCAAAGGGAGTTTTGTGATTTTTCGGCATGCTTTTACTATTAACGGGCCTATTGTTATATTTGGAACAAAATGGCCGTCCATTACGTCCACATGTATCATGTCCGCGCCGGCCTCTTCGACTTTTTTTATTTCTTTTTCCAGATTACAAAAATCAGCGGACAATATTGATGGCGCTATTTTAATCATTGCTGCCCGTCTCCTCATTATTTAATTCTTCACTTACGCTTATTGGCGATGGAATTGAAATTTCTACAGGGCTTCCTATTGTAACAGAAATAATCCTCCCTGATTTTACTATTTTCCCAGGTTCAGGGCGCTGGTTTGTAACAAGCTTTGGCTCTTTGTCCATTTCCGTTATTTTTATTTTAAGACCCATGTTTTCTATTCGGGAGACGGCTTCATTTTTGCTAAGACCAATAACATCGGGAACCATAGTTTCCGGAATCGCATTGAAATATGTAAAATAAAAATATCCGACAAAAAAGGGGAGTATAATAATTGCCATTATAATTCCTATGAAACGAACAGGATTTTTGATGTGTAGTTTTAGGACTATATATAATAGAATAACGGCCACAATAAAAAGAAATATGAAATATGTTAAAAGGGTACTATACATTTTTACACCTCTAGGCCATTTATGGCTCCCATATTAAACAACAAGGTAAAGCTTTTATTTTCCTGTAAAAAGAGAGCTGATAATCGCGTATACAACGCCGGCAAAAGCCGCCAATAAAATTACTTTTGCTATAAAAAAGCTTTTTTCTCTTTCCTGCTTTATGATATGAGTTTCTTTTTCTTCGGGGTTTGGTGTGTTTTCCAGCTCAATCGCCGGGAATTCAATATTTTGTGAAAAATCAATTATTGCTTTGTTTTTTAAACTCTCTGATAATTCTGAAATAGTTTTAAATCTTAAAAGCGGATCAGGATCCAATGCTTTTTGGATTATATCTTTCTGGTATTTTGGTAAATTTGACGGGAGAGTAAATTTCCCCTGTAATTTTTCTAGTTGTGAACGAAACGGGGGATTAAAAGCCAGCATTTTATAAAGAAGCATTCCAACTGCGAAAATATCGGATGAAAAAGAAGTATGTTGTCCTGATATTTCTTCGGGAGACAATGTTTCTTCGTTTTCAACTATTGCCAAAGCTTTTTGCGCCGGAGATTCTTTTATTTCTCCTTCTATAACAAAGTCGGTTACTTTGGCTCCTTTTTCATCGATAAGGATGTTATTGTCAGATAAGGCTCCATGAACGATTCCTCTTTTGTGGGCCGCGTTTAGAGCTTCGCAGATTTGAAGCGTAAAAGTTTCCGCGTCTTCCGCGGAAAGCGATTTGGCCTTTATTAAATCTTTCAGAGGGCGTCCTTTTATGAAATGGCGGACGTAATAAAATCCCTGCCAACCGTAGTCCCCGTCCAGAAGTTTGACGATGCGGGGATGGATTTCGCCCTGAAGAACTTTTACTTTTTGTTTCATGTTTTTGATTAGAGGAGAATTAAGCGTTCCCCGCTTATAAATTTTTATAATTACGGGGTGTTCCCCCGAAAGGGTTGTTCCGTCGTATGTAAGAGAAAAGAAATTCTCGCCGATTTTTTTACCGGTTTTAAATTTACTTTTTAACAGGCGATCCATTTGAACCAATTATAGCATTTGCGGGGAGTTTGTATCTATACTAAAAATGTCTGTAGAAATAATGAAATTTCATAAGTCATTTATCGAAAAAGATACAGTGGGTACATGTTTTGAGTCTTATAAGGAGTGATGGACAAATGATGAATAAAATAAGTGGTTTAGGAAGGCCTGTAAAATTAGCTGTTATTGCTAATGCAAAAGACTTGCACGGGCAAGGGGGATTGAATTCCGATGCGCATTTTACTGCAATGCTGGGTATGTTTAACAGCCAAGGTATTGAAGTAATTACTTCTTGGGGGGAACTTCCTGGAGATGATATTGCTACATATAATCGCCAGATATATCACGCTGATTTGTTTCTTGTTGTAGGGAGCAAGGAGTGCGCTATTGATGAAATGGTTGCTTTCCAGGCAGCCTTGGAAACTGCGGATAGAAATAAGCACCTTACATTTGTTAATCGTCGACCTTTTTCTCGGGATAATTGGGTTCCAGACGGAATTCCTAATCGGAAGTGGCTTAGTTCATTAGATGAGAGGGCAAGGATGTCAGCTTGGGAGGAAGTTTATAAAGATATATCGGCAAAATGCCAGGGATTGGAAACAGCTCCTTATCAAAGTGTTTCAGGCTTGGGCGGTCAGTCAGTAGCAAGTTCCACTTCTTCCTTTGCGGCAGCTATTGGGAGAGATACCTCCCCGCAACCAGTCAAGCCAGTTGTGGAAATAGCAAATGATATCTTAATGGGTCTTATTCCTATAGCAGAAGCAGGATTTCCATTTGCGGAAATTATGAATATATCTGTTCTTTCTGATTATGATGGGAATAAATATTCAACTCCTGAGCTTTTTTTCCTGACGGCCAATGATCTTGTACAACGAGGTCAGTTTGATTTATTGCCGGATTTGTTTATAGGAAATACTCGTGAAGTTGTAAGGGAATTAATTAAAAATATTTCTCTTAGAGTTGTTGAAAAAAACAGAGGAGAAGAGTACGGGCGGTCTTCCGCGTATTTAGTCTTAGAAGCTTATTGGGATGGGACAGAAGTAGGCTATAAAGGAAATGATTTACATTTGAGCTTATTAAAGACAAAAACAGAGTCGGCTAGAAATGAGCAAAGAGTAAAGCAGGATGCAGAAGCTCTACAGGCAGACGGATTAAAGCTATTTCAGGCAAAAAATGAATTAACTGAAATTAAAGCAGAGTTTTATAGAAAAGTAGGAGAGGCTAATACAATTAGGCGTCCAGGCCGTGCTGTGAATCAAGTCGTTTCTGTTGATTTTTCTATTGACAGAAAGCATTTTGCTGAGGCTGCTTTTAACCGAAATGTGAAAGCAAATTTGCATTTTTATGTTACAAACAATCCAGAAGAATATCTAGCTTACGCTGCGTTAGAATTTTATAGATATCTTCTTGAGGAAAAAATAGATAAAAATGCTATATCATTTGAATTAGTTGATACCGCTGCCCCTGGCAGAAAATCGTTATATGCATTAAGGATGTGGGTGGACTTGCATTATTCTCCTTCTGTTGGAAGTCTTTCTCCTGTTGCGGAGGTTTTGCCACCTTCTAGGCCTGTGCCTAAAATACAACGGCAAATTGCAGTTGTTGTAAATAAAGGGATAGATTCAAGAATTTTAGATAAAGTTTTGGAAAGCTTTGGCAATCGGGCATCGCAAGATAACTGGGAACTTCTTTGTTATGAGCTTTCCAGCGATGGAAAGATCAATGTATATGATAGAAATATGTCTCCTAGGGGTACCGCACACATAGATGAATTAATCGATAAAACAGCCGTACGGGTTGTTATTCCTGTTATATCCGAGGGGATGCTTACGCATGGTAATACTTTGATACAGGTGGTACAGGCCAATTCGGAAACAAATATAGTAGCTCCTCTCCTACTTGAGGCTGCAGGCACTCCTAATTATTTAAATAGAGTTAGTTTTTTAAATAGGAAAGGGCAAGTGACAACCCCATTAAAAAGTTCTGGAGATAGGGCTACAGCTTTAGTTGAAATGTCGACAATCTTAGGCAGGTTAATTGACAACTTAAAATCATATACGACAAAATAAAAGGCAGATGCTTACCCCATTATAAAAAATACGCGGCCAAAAAAAACATTCTTGACCGCGCAACCGTAAAACAATATTTTAAACTACTATTTATTTAAATTTTTGCTGCCGCTTTTTTTAGTTCTTTGGCTTTATCCGTATTTTCCCATGGAAGCTTTAATTCGGGCCTGCCAAAATGTCCATATGCCGCAACCTGTTTGTATATAGGTTTTCTTAAGCTCAGATGTTTGATAATTAAACCGGGCCTTAAATCAAAATGGTCGTCTATAAGCTTTGCTATTTTGGTGTCTGCTATCTCTCCTGTGCCAAAAGTGTCAACCATTATGGAAAGAGGCTTTGCTACGCCTATCGCATAAGCAAGCTGTACTTCGCATTTTTTCGCGAGTCCCGCGGCAACAACATTTTTGGCGACCCATCTGGCCGCGTAGGTTCCTGATCTGTCAACCTTGGTTGGATCTTTTCCACTGAAAGCCCCGCCACCATGCCTCGCATATCCGCCATACGTATCAACTATGATTTTTCTGCCGGTAACCCCTGTGTCGCCTTGAGGGCCACCTATTACAAAACGACCTGTCGGGTTGACATAGTATTTAATTTTATCGTCTATCAGTTTTTCGGGAAGGGTGGGGATTATAACCCTTTCTATAATATCGTCTCTTATCTGTTTTGAATCAACTTCAGGAGCGTGTTGCGCAGCAATTAGAACAGTATCGATCCTCACAGGGTTACCATTCTCGTATTCTATGGTAACTTGAGATTTTCCATCGGGTCTAAGATATGACAACTCGCCTGTTTTTCTGACGTCGGCTAACTTTTTTGCCAGCTTATGGGATAGAGTTATCGGAAGAGGCATAAGTTCT
Source organism: candidate division WOR-1 bacterium RIFOXYB2_FULL_37_13 (assembly GCA_001771535.1). Classification (GTDB taxonomy): domain Bacteria; phylum Margulisbacteria; class WOR-1; order XYC2-FULL-46-14; family XYC2-FULL-37-10; genus XYC2-FULL-37-10. The sequence goes on along the minus strand of MEUB01000007.1, from coordinate 38,360 downwards.
TCTGTTTCATCGCAGGCATATCCAAACATAAGTCCTTGATCTCCGGCGCCCAAACCTTCCAGGTCTTCTTTTATTACCTCTCCTCCGCGGATTTCGAGGGCCTTATCAACGCCTCTTGCTATATCTTTGCTTTGTTCTTTTAAAGAAACCAATACGCCGCAGGTTTCATAATCAAACCCGTATTTGGCTCTTGTATAGCCTATGTCTTTTATTGTATTTCGGACTATTTGGGGAATATCAACATAGCAGCCCGTTGTAACCTCTCCTGCCACAACGCAGAGACCGTTTGTTACAAGTGCTTCTACAGCGACCCTTCCAACAGGATCTTTTTCCATTATGGCGTCGAGGATAGAGTCGGAAATTTGATCGCAGACTTTATCAGGATGGCCTTCTGTCACAGATTCAGACGTAAAAAGATAACTTTTTTTCATTTTTATTTCCTCCCTTATAATAAGCGGACCGGTTTTTATATGAAAATAATTTATATTTTATTTAATTATTTAAAATAATAACTTATGAACAGGAGTTTGTCAAATTTTTGGGGGGGTAACTCGAGTTAATGTACAGGAAGAGCCATATGATGGATGAGAATTTCTTTAACCTCATCAATTTTATCGCTTAAATTTGTTTCAACCCTATCTATTTTCTGACCAACCTCATCAATTCTTTTGGATAACCTTATTTCGACCTCATCAATTTTATTGTTTAATGCTTTGATTGCAAAATTGTTTGCTTTTATGGCAAGGCTATTTGTGTCAATTTTTTCCATTAATCTGTCTTCAGTGTTTTGCAGGTCGCTTTTTGAAACGTAATCTTTTTCAAGAATAAGATCAATTTTGGAATTAATGTCTTCCAATATAATTTCAAAATGGTCTTGTGTCATTTTTTTCTTTGCCATATAACTACCCTTTTTGACGCGGGGATTTATTTTCTCATGATTTTTTATAAATTGCAAGATTTAACCTGTTTCTTACGATGATTAGAACGGGAGATGGTGTGTCTTGGCTATTGATCCTATAAATCCAAACAGTATCGGCGCGTATGGAATAAATCGGGCAGGAGTTTCGCTTCCCTATAATCAACTTGGGATTCAGGGAATAAATACTCAGCCTATAGTTATTCCTGAGGGGATAATTTTACGCAAAAAAATAGCAAAAGAGTTTGGCGTTTTTATTGTTGATTCCGATGTTAAATTTTCAGCCATTGAGGTTGCGATAATTGGTGAGACTCTTGAGGAGATTCAAAAAAAGAAACGCCAGCATTTGATGGGAGTTAAGCAGATTATCAAGAACCGCGAACATCGGATTCGTTTGCTTTCTGGATTAAGAATTGACGCGGGAGGGGCTTATGACGCGGATAGCAAACGAGTTTATATTTTTGACAATACCGAACCTCAGGAGATCCCCCAAGTTTTGGTGCATGAGGTGGGACATGCAGTTTCTCATTTTAACCTTGAGTTTAAAGAGTTTATGGAGTTTGTTAAAAAAGCCGGCTATAATATGAGTGAATTTAGAAAGTTTTTTATTCCGGGAAATAAACTGCATCAGATCGGATTAAAAAAAGTCGATTTGGATAAAGAAGACTGGGAATCTGTAATAGATCGGTTTACCATGAAATCGCTTGCCATGAACAGTGATGTTTTTGGCGAGATTGTTTTAAAGCTTAGCAAGGACAAAAAGCACCCAATGGACGAAAACCCGCTTGAGGCCTTTGCGTGGGCCTATGAATGGTATGTCAATCAAAACCCCAAATTCCGCAGAATTGCCAATAAAGCAGCTTTATTGGGCGATTATACGTTTTTGAGAAAATATGGGTTTATGCAAAAAGAGGTCTTTGATGAAGGTTAGTGTTTTGTGCCATAATATAAAAAATAACTATGGACAAAGACAAAATAAAAAATAATTTTTCAAAAAGCGCCCCAACTTATGATCAATATGCTGATATCCAGAAAGAAATGATAGCGGCTCTTTTGAGTAATTTGTCTTTTGCATTTCAAAACATATTAGATGTAGGATGTGGAACAGGCTTTTCTACTATAGAAGCCTCAAAAAAATTTCCTGAGGCTAAAGTGACTGGGATAGATATAGCTCCCGGAATGATTAAACAGGCCTCTTTGGGGAAAAGGGGAAATAATAATATCGATTTTATGCTTGGCGATGGAGAAGAAATTCCTCTAGAAGACTCGCAATTTGATCTTGTCATATCAAATGCTTCAATGCAATGGATGAATTGCGAAAAATTTTTTCTGGAAATCGCGCGCGTTTTACAGCCAAAAGGGACTTTTTGCTTTTCTACCTACGGGCCTGCGACTTTTTGCGAATTAAAACAGGCCGGTTTTTCTGTCAATAATTTTTTGCCTAAAGAAAAACTTTACGGGCTTTTATCTTCTTGTTTTGATGAAATATCAATTAATAAGATGATAGTAAAGAAAAAATATCAGAGCATATTTGACTTGTTTGCGTATCTTAAAGGTATAGGCGCAAGATATTCTTTTGGAGCAAAAAACAAGGGGCTTTTTACTAAAAGCAAGATAGCTTCTTTATTTCCTGATTTTGGTCGTAATATTTGCGTTACTTATGAGATCTATTTTGGAAATTGCCATGGGATAAAAAAACAACTTTACCCTTTAATCGGAAATTGATATAATCTAAAGCCAATGGCAAAAGGTGTAATTAATAAAACAAACGAAAAAATTCTTTTATTGGAAGATGATCCTGAAATTGCAGAAAAGATTGTAGATGCTTTGCCTGATTATGAAATAACCACTGTTGCAGAAAGCGAAAATTTTCTTCAAAAGGCATCCGGTTTTAAATATGCTCTTATTTTAATTGATTTTGACCTTAAAGAAAAAGACGGATTACTTGTTTTTCGTGACCTTAGACAAATAGTTCCTTCAAATAAAACCATAATGTTTTCTTCGTCAAACAGCATTCCTCTCGCGGTTCAGGCGACTAAGCTTGGCGTCATGGACTTTTTGCGCAAGCCTTTTGACTTTGCTATTTTATCCAAGGCAATAGACAGAGCGGTAAAAACATATGAGATATTTGACCTTGATCTTGCTGGATTAGATGATACAGAGTGGTTAAGAGGGGTTAGCCAGGTAATATCAACCACTCTTGAAAATATCAAACGTTTTGCTATCGGAACAACTGATCTGGCAATATGTTCTGAAAAAGGCATTAACAGAGAAAATATCGCGAAGCTTTTGCATAGGCACGGGAAAAATTCAGATAGGCGTTTTGCTTTGATTGATCTTACTTCGTTTGATAAAGATGTTTCCGAATCTCATTTTTTTCTTACATTAAAAGAACTTCTTTCTTCTTCAGACGAGGAAGAATTTTACAATAAAAGCAATCTTCCCGGTACTATTTTTCTCTCCGGGATTGAATTTATTCCTGACGCTTTTCGCATGAGCGTGATTCAATTCATCAAAAACAAAAAAAGCCCTATAAGAATAATTTTGTCCGGAAATAATAGAGAGCTTTTTTCGGGATTTGAAATTTTTCAATTGCCAACTCTTCGGTCCCGCCGCGAAGATATCCCTATTATTGCGTTATCCTATCTTAAAAAATATACACCTCAGATTAAATATATTGCGCCTGAAGTCTTTGATTTTTTGATGTATTACGATTTTCCGGGCAACTATGATGAATTAAGGGATTTAATTCAAATTGCAGCTTCGCGCTTCCCGGGGTCTGAAGTTTTAAATTTCAAAAACTTGCCTGTTGATCTTTCATTTTTTAAAAACGTAATACAGAATAAAATTTTTGCGCATCAAAAATATAGCCTGAACGAAGTAAGAGCCAGGTTTGAAAAAGGGCTGATAGAAATTGTTATGGAAAAAGTCAACCAAAACCCTAATGTCGCGGGACGATTTTTAGATATACCTCATGCAGTATTTTCTGAAAGGATTAAGACTCTAGGGCTTCTTGAATAAACTCTTCCGCTGTTTTTTTGTCTTTGCATTCTGCAAATATCCTAATTATCGGTTCAGTATTTGAGGCTCTTAAATGAAGCCATCCGATTTTTCTGATTACTTTTACTCCTTCTGTTAAATCCAAAGAATCTTTTTGAAATTTCAACTTTGAGTTTTCCAGAAAATCGAGAGCTTCGCGGGAAGAATCGCAGGTTATCTTCTTTTTTATGAGCACGTACTCTGGAATAGCCCCAACAAGTTCACTTATTTTATTTTTTTGATTCGCAAGATACATTAAAATAAGCGCTATGCCTGATAAACTGTCCCTGTTAAATCCGACCTTTGGATAGATTACCCCCCCATTCCCTTCTCCTCCTATAAGCGCTTTTTTTGCTTTAATTTCTTCCGCGACATGCACTTCCCCGATTTTTGTGCGTATGACGACAGCTCCAAATTCGCGCGCTATATGGTCGATTGCCGAAGTTGTAGAAAGGTTTGTAACCACTATTCTTCTTGATGAAGAAGTTGTTTGGAGGATGTATTTTACAGATAAAGCCAAAGTATATTCCTCTGATACAGGAACCCCTGTTTCTGTCACAATTGCAAGCCTGTCCGCGTCCGGATCCTGGGCAAACCCAATATCGGCTCCTTCTTTTTTTACAATGGCGGCAAGTTCTGTCAAATTCTCAGGCGTTGGCTCTGCTCCTCTCGGGAAAAGTTTTTTTGTGTTGGTATTAAGTTCAATGACAATACATCCGAGCTCTTTTAAGAGAAGGGGAGTTATTACAGATCCGGCGCCATTGCATGAATCTATAACTACTTTGAATTTTGCCTTGCGTATTTTTTTTGGATCTATAGCTTTTAGTATTTTATTTATATGAATTTCCGATGCTTTGTTGTAAGTTTTTGCGCTTCCGCCCGGAGCTTCTTCAAATGTTTTGTTTTCATAAATTTCTAAAAGCTTTTTTGTCTGTTGAGAATTCAAGAAGATCCCGTCCTTGCGTATAAATTTCAACCCATTCCATGGCTCAGGATTATGGGAAGCAGTTACAACAAGCCCCCCCTGAGCCTGTAGTTCTCTAACGACAATTCCAACCGTTGGGGTTGTTGCTACCCCCAAATCTATGACTTTGCAGCCAGAGGACAATAAGCCTTGAAGAACAATTCCTTTTATAAATTCAGAAGAAGATCTTGTATCTGTGCCTACGACAATTGTTTCTCCCTGCATGTAAGTTCCAAACGCTTTTGCAAAATTAAGGCATACTTCTGGAGTTAACGAGTCAGGCACCATTCCACGTATCCCTGAAATTGAAATTTTTAACATAATCTTGAATTATTATAACAGTTTGTTATACTATGTGTCCATGTCCATAATTTTTGGCGCAATAATGCCTCATCCTCCTATTCTTATCCCTGAAATCGGAGGCGAAAGAATAAAAGAGGCTAAGTGTTCAGAAAAGTCTTTACATGAAATTTCAAGCCTCATAAAGAGCAAAGACTTTGATACGTTAATTGTAATAACTCCTCATGGCGCTGTTTCCAGTGTCGCACTGCCTGTATATGGCAGCCCTGTATTTGACGGGGATTTTTCGGCATTTGGAGCTCCCGAAGTTTCGTTTCATTTTAAAGGGGATACCGAACTTGCGCTTGCCATAGTAAAAAATAATCCTGAAAATACGGCAAGAATTCCTGAAACAATTCTTGACCATGGAGCCCTTGTTCCGTTATATTTTATTGCGAAAGCTGGAATCCACAAACCGATTCTTCCGATAGCGATAGCTTTTTTATCTTTAAAGCAGCTATTTTTCTATGGAAAAATGATCGCGCAGGCGGCCGAAAAACTTAATCGTCGGGTTGTAATTATAGCTTCAGCGGACATGTCTCATCGCTTAACAAAAGAGGCTCCTTCGGGCTATCACCCGAGCGGAAAAGAATTTGATGAAAAACTTGTTGATCTCATAAAAAAATATGATGTTAAAAAAATACTTGATTTTCCTGTTGGACTTGCTTCTTCTGCGGGACAGGATGCCTTGTGGTCTATTGCCCTTCTTCTTGGGGCTATAGATGGGATTAATTTAAAGCAGGAAGTTTTGTCATACGAAGGGCCTTTTGGTGTAGGGTACATGGTGGCAAAATTTGAATAAAATAGTTGAATTGGCAAGAAATGCAATAGAACTTTATGTGAAAGAGAAAAAGAAACTTTTGCCCGATAAAAAACTTTTATCGGAGATTAAGGGAGTTGCAGGCGTTTTTGTTTCTATAAAAAAAGACAATGCTCTTAGAGGCTGCATTGGGACTTTTGCCCCTACTACCGATAGTATTGTGGAAGAGATTATTCGAAATGCTATAGAGGCTGCGACCTTTGATCCGCGGTTTCCTCCAGTAACAAAAGAAGAGCTGCCATATCTTAAGATTTCTGTAGATATCTTAACTGATCCTGTTCCTGTTCATAGTGTTTCTGAATTGGATTCAAAACGTTTTGGTGTTATAGTAAAAGCTCAAATGAGGCGCGGCTTGCTTCTCCCTGATTTAGAAGGAGTCAACACGCCGGAAGAACAAATTGAAATTTGCAGGCGCAAGGGCGGAATAGGGAAAGACGAAGCTGTTGAATTGTTTAAGTTTGAAGTCAAGAGATACAAATAATCCAAAAAACGCGGTTGAACAAATAGTTCATTTAGAAGATAGTAAAAGGAGCAAATAAATCATGAAATCAAAAATCATCTTTTTCGTCTTTTGCTTCTTGGTATTTTTTCAGTCGTTTAGTTTTGCTGTGACGCTGACTGTAACAAACTGTGCCGACAGCGGCGCTGGGTCATTGCGGCAGGCGTTGACGGATGTTACGACGGGGGATGCCATAGAGTTTAATATACCGTGGGATACAACCGCGTCGACGGGGGAATACTCGGCGGGGGTTGTGACAAACGAAGCAGGGAGCAATAAATGGTTTAGGATAATAGTTAATTCCGAATTGCCTATGATAAGTAAAAATAATATATACATAAAAGGATTTAGCCAGCCTACAAGCGAGGGAAACAATAACGCGTTGGGGCCGGAGGTGGAGATAAGGGGTACTGCAGGAGAAATAGATGGACTAATGTTAAGTGGTGCTAGCAATTGCACAATAGAGGGGCTAGTGATAGTTAATTTTTCAGGTATTCATATTGCCCAAAGTGGCATACAAATATTTGATGGGAATAGAAATGTTATAAAATCATGCTATGTAGGCGTAACTGCTTCAGGCGAGGGGATATGTGGAAATTATTATGGAATAACAATTCAAGGTAACAGTACTTTTAACATTATAGGAGGGATAAATCAAAGTGAAAGGAATATAATTTCAGGCAACAGCTCGGGACTGTTAATTAGCTCAAACAGTAATGAAGTTTTTGGAAATTATATTGGAACATCAGCCTCAGGATATTTCTCTGTGGCTAACTATATTGGAATAAACCTAAATGATGGGGATAGTAATATAATAGGAAATGGGATGGAAAATGGAAGGAATATAATTTCAGGCAATAGGACAGGGATTTTTATGGCAGATGTAGTAGGGAATGAGGTGTCAGGTAATTACATAGGCGTCAACCCAGATGGGATTACAAATCTTACTAACTCACAATGCGGCATTTTACTGCCAAGCTATGTCAATAATGCTAGAAATAACATTATAGGCCCTAGAAATTTAATTGCTTGTAATGGAAGCGGTGAATCCCTTGGTGGAATTTATATTGATAATGTTTCACATATAAACAACAAAATCACGCAAAATTCTATATATTCTAATTACAACAAGGGAATAACCTTAAAAAATAGTGCTAATCAAAACATCCCAACTCCCGAGATAACATCCGTGACATACGCAGGAACAAGTGAGATGTTAAATATAACAGGAACAGGCACATCAAATGCTGTTGTAGAAATCTTTAAAGCATCTGGGAATCAAGGGAGATATTATCTTGGAAGCGTTGAATCTAATTCGTTGGGAAGTTTTGAGACAACACTAGATATCTCGTCAAGCGGAGTAATATTTATAACAGGAGAAACCGTAACTGTAACACAAACGGATGCGAGCAATAATACAAGTGAATTTAGCAGTACGAGAGAGGTGACAATAACATCAATTGCAGCAACCCCAACATCAGAGCCAACCCCAGAGCCAGAACCGGAACCTACTCCAACCACAGAAACAACCTCCCACGCAACGCAGGAGTTTAGCGACAGTAGTTTGGGAGTTGCAGTGACAATTCCGGCAAATGCTGTATCTTCAAGTTTAGAAGTAACAATTGTGGAAATAACACAGCCTGTCAATCCTCCAACAGGATTTAAAATCGGAGGAAAGATGATAAGCCTTACAAGCAGTCCAACATCAGAGTTTTTGAATCCGGTGACCGTAACTATTTCAATAGAGAGCGGAACAAATAACCCAAAAGTATATTATTGGGATGCAACAACATCAAGCTGGAGTACAAGAGGAATAACAATCGTGTCGTATACGACAAACAGCGTAACATTTACAACAACCCATTTTACAACGTTTGTGCCAATGGGGATAACAACAGAAAATAGTTTCAGGTTTGGACCAAATCCATACAATCCAAACAATGGGAGCGCAAGAATCTGGTATTGGCTGAGCAGTTCCGCGGATACAACGATATATATAATGAACATGAATGGAGTTTTGGTTTGGAAGAGTACGTATCCATCAGGAACAAACGGAGGACAAGCAGGCGAGAATAATGTAGAATTTAACGGCAAGAATTCATGGGGTGACACATTAGGAAATGGCGCGTATTTGTTTAAGGTTGTCCAGGGAGGCAGGGTTGTCGGGGGAGGGAAGATCGCGGTGATAAGGTAGGGGCGTATCGCGATACGCCCGTACAGGGGATCGCATCGCGATACGCCCGTACAGGGGATCGCATCGCGATACGCCCGTACAGGGGGTCGCATCGCGATACGCCCGTACAAAAAAAAGGAGCTGTCATGATAAAAGTCGGAATTATAGGCGTAGGAGGGTATGCAGGACAAACAGTTCTTTCTTTGCTGCTCAATCATGCCGAGGCGGAAGTTGCTTGGATAATGTCAGGGGATGAAAATAATGGCGTAAAAATTGCGGATCGTTATCCCCATTTAAAAAAAGTTTGTGATCTTGCGTCGGAATCATATGATGATTTACCTGAACTTATTAAAAAAATAGATGTTGTTTTCCTTGCTCTTCCTCACGGGCTTTCCATAAAATATGTTCCTTTAATTATTAACGAAGGCAAAAAAGTTGTCGATCTTGGGGCTGATTATCGATTTAACGATGAAGCGGTTTTTAAAAAGTGGTATAAGCTTGAACATCAGGACAAAAAACTTTTAAAAGAAGCGGTTTTTGGCCTGCCGGAGATCTATGCCAAAGATATCAAAAAAGCGCGGCTGGTAGGGAACCCCGGATGTTATCCGACTGCTTCTATTTTGGGGCTGGCCCCTCTTGTGAAAGAGAAACTAATCAATATTGAATCTATTATTATTGACGCGAAATCGGGGATTTCCGGCGCGGGGAGAGGCTTATCGCTTAAAACCCATTTTTGTGAAAGGGACGAAGGGGTTGTTCCATATTCTGTTAACAATCATCGCCATATGGGGGAAATTAATTATCAATTAAGCAAGATAGGAGGGGAAAATATCAGCACAACTTTTACTCCGCATCTTATTCCCATGAACCGAGGGATACTTGCTACTGTGTACGCAAGAATGTCCAATGTCCAATGTTCAATATCCAATGTTTTAGAAAGTTACAAAGAATTTTACTCCGATGTGCCGTTTGTAAGAGTTTATGAAGCAGGAGAGCCTTGTACTAAAAATGTTTCGGGTACAAATTATTGTGATATAGGAATTTCCATCAATTCCGAGACGAAGACTATAATTGTAATGTCCGTGATTGATAATTTGATAAAAGGAGCCGCGGGTCAGGCTATACAGAATATGAACTTGATGTTTGGTATGGATGAAACATCTGGATTGAAAGGAATTGCATTATTCCCATGAAAAAAACAAAAGGTGGAATCACAGCGCCTCGCGGATTTAAGGCTTCAGGGATTGCGTGCGGAATAAAAAAGTCAGGCAAAAAAGATTTGGCTCTTGTTTGTTCCGATGTGCCGGCAGTTGCGGCGGGAGTTTTTACTACAAACCAATACAAGGCTGCACCCATTATTGTCTCGGAAGAAAATATTAAGTCAGGATTATGTCAGGCTGTTATTGCGAACGCGGGAAACGCAAATTGCGGCACAGGCGAGCAGGGGATTTTGGATGCAAGGAAAACTGCAAGCAGTATCGCAAAGGCATTAAATATTAAATCAAACCATGTTCTTGTTACATCTACAGGCAAGATAGGGGAGGTTTTGCCTATGTCAAAAATAATACATGGGATGCCACTCCTTGTTAAAAAACTTTCAAAAAACGGAAGCTCTTCTGCTGCCGATGCTATCATGACGACTGATCTTAGAAAAAAAGAAATTGCAGTTAAAGTCGGGGATTTTTTTGTGGGTGGCATTGCAAAGGGATCTGGAATGATCCATCCAAATATGGCCACAATGCATGCTTTTATAACAACTGACGCGTTAATAGACAAAAAAAATCTTCAGTCTGTGTTGAAAAGAGCGGTGGATATCTCTTTTAACATGACAACTGTTGACCAATGCATGTCGACAAACGACTGTGTTTTTATTCTTGCCAATGGGCTTTCGAACATAAAGATCGACAACTCTAATATGCGGGAATTCTCAGAAGCTGTTGAATTTGTCTGCAAGTATCTGGCACGGGAAATCGCGCGTGATGGAGAAGGAGCTACAAAGCTTATAACGGTAAAAGTGACAGGGGCGCGTAATGAAAAAGAAGCTAAAATCGCCGCTCGCGCCATTGCTGGATCTGATTTATTAAAATGCGCTGTTTATGGCAACGACAACAATCCGGGCCGCATTTTGGCGGCAGTTGGAGCGACTGGCGCCAAAATTAATCCTGAAAAAATTACGACATCAATGAAATTCCTAAAAAAAGAAGCGATAATTATTTGCGACCTTGGTGCGGGCGCATCGGAATCTTTTGCCTGGGGTTGTGATTTAACCGAAGGATATATAAAAATTAACGCAAGGTATCATACATAATGTTTACTCATTTAATTAAACGTGCCGCGACGGTAATGGAAGCTTTGCCGTACCTGATAAAATTCAGCGGTAAAACTATTGTCATAAAATATGGCGGGGCGGCTATGGAGAACCCCGAGCTTAAAAACGCGGTTATGCGTGATGTTGTCCTTTTAAAATATGCCGGGATGAACCCGATTATTGTCCATGGCGGCGGGCCTGAGATTAACAGGTTCTTAAAACGCAGGAACATAGAAACAGAGTTTGTCCACGGGTTGCGCGTTACGACAAAAGAAGTGATGGAAGTTGTTGAACATGTTTTGGGAAACAGGATAAACGCCGAGATCGTTTCGCTTATTAAGAAAAACGGTGGAAAGGCAAAAGGATTTTTCGGAAAAAAAGGAAGGGTCATTAAGGCGCGGAAACATTTGGCAAAGAATAAAAAGGGAGAGCCAATAGACATTGGCTTTACCGGTGATGTTGCCGGAATTAGATACAGGTTTCTGCAGAAATGGATGAAAATAGGCTATATACCGGTTTTATCTCCTATAGGGGTGGGGAACAAAGGCCAATCTTATAATATTAATGCCGATCAGGCTGCGGAAGCGGTTGCCGTCCATTTAAAGGCGGCCAAATTGATTTTAATGACAAATGTGCGGGGAGTTTTGGATAAGGATGGCGAACTTGTCTCTTCTGTCAATTCCGATAAGGCGGACAGGATGATAAAATTGGGGCACATTTCCGGTGGGATGATACCTAAAATCAAATCAAGCCTGGATGCGATTAAAAACGGAGTAGAAAAAGTCCATATAATTGACGGACGCATCCCTCACGCGATACTTCTTGAAATATTTACCGATCACGGCATTGGGACGATGGTCGAAGAATAAATCCCTTCTGAAATTTCTTTTAGTCTTATGGCAATATCTTTATTGCTTAAAGCTTCATCACAGTTAAGCTTTATTGCTTTGTCAAGTGATTCTATCGCCTCTTGATATTGATTTAACTTTAAATGCGCGACCCCTTTATTGTTCCACGCTTCCGCAAAATTAGGATCAGCTGTCGTTGCTTTCGCATAATAGAAAAGAGCTGCGGCATAATCTTCTTTTTTATAATTAAAATTACCCATAGCAAAAAATATTTGCCCCATATTTTTTTTGGCAGCGGATACAAATCCGGGCTTGTCCGAACATTGTATTATTTTTTCATATAATTTCACAGCATCTCCGTAATGTCCCCGCATATCCATTATCATTGCCATAAAAAAAATCGCGGGAATATAATTTGGCCGAATGGCAAGAGACTGTTTAAAAAAGATTTGAGCTTTAGCCAGATCTCCATTGTTAAGAGCATTTTTCCCTCTTACAGCCAGAATTTCCGCCTCTCTTTGTTTGGGATCTTTTGATGAAAGATCCAGCTCTATTGCATCATAAGGTTGTTTTTGGGGAGAAGCTGGTTCCAGCTTTATCGTATTGGCAGGTATGTTTGCATTGTTATTAAGAATAGAATTAGAAATGGCCATAAGGTTTTTTTCTTATACTTATAACAATATCGACAAGAAAGAGGCCGAATTTCATTTTAAGGTTTTTTTGCTGTTTGAGGCAGAGACTCTTTATCATTAGGAGGGGCAACTGATTTTTTTGCATCCACTATTTGGGGATAACGAACACCTTGTTTGCTTAAACGGTCAATTTCTGTCTGCATTGCCACCATTGTTTCGTTGTCCTGCGCCATCTCTTCAGCCTTTTTATAAGCTGCGAGGGCTTCTTCCTTATTACCGGCTTTTTCGTAACAGGCTGCGATTGTCTGCCAATGATTGGAGGTTAATATAAGTGACAGCATGGTATCTTTTGTTATATTTTGAAAGCTTTTTTCAGCTTCGCGGTAACTTCCGTTATGAAGATTTATCCAACCTGTTGAGTAATACAGATTAAGTTGCACGACGTTTAACATATTGCTTAAATCTTCAGATGAATATCCAAGCATTTCCAGCACTTCCCCCGCATTTGCCTGCATTGCCTTTGCCTCCAGTTCATTTGCTATGCTTGGAAGAGTAAATCCGGCGATTTCGGGAGCAAATCCTATTAATGATCTTAGCGCGATTAGCATTTTATCAGGGTCGACTTCTGCGGGTCCTGTTAAACTTGAAATATTTCCAAAATCTTCCGCTTTTTCATTGTAATAAGCGGCAATAACTTCTCCGTAAGGATCGTTGCTTTGGTGGTAATACTGAGCAAGCATTTTGTATATGGCGGGATCTTTTTTTTCTGAAAGCAGCGCGAAAAGTTTTATTTTCGCGGATTCCCCATCTCCCAGATAAAAAGTTTGACATATGTTTAAAAATTCAATTTGTTTTTCAATTGGTTTTGCGTATGCATATAGTTGATTGCCTGCCGGAAGAGTTTTTATCAATGCAAGGGCGTAGCTTAAATCTTCTATGAATTCATTTATTTCTTTGGTTGTTCTGGGATATGGGAGAGTTGAATCATCTAAAATATATTTTGGAGTTCCTTCTCTTGTATAAAACATTCTGTTTTCGATAAGAACGCTTAAATTTTCGGAGTTTATAATTCTTTCTGTTAATGACTCTATCTTTTGCCGGCAGTCAGCTTCGGCCGTATAATTTTCGGATAGTTTTTCTGCTTTTGCGTATGCAACAAGGGCGTTTGCGGTATCTCCGGTTTTTTCATAACAGTCCGCCATATCCCTATAAATTGAATAATTTGTTGGAGGGGGTAAATAGCTGCTTTCAAAAACAGCCAGCGTATCATTAAAAGAATTAATCGCAGCGGCATAATCTCCTTTGTAATAAGCGATATTTCCTTCTGCGTAAAGCCTGTTTACCAGCGCAAAATCAATGCCATTTCCTGATGTTTCTGGAACTGCAAGCGCAATATCTCCAACTTCTATTGCATTACTTCTGATAGCGTATGCTGTTTGTAAATTGCTTATTTCAGGGAGGGCATAAATATATCCTGTTTTCGGAGTAGTTTCATAACCAAACAGAGATGAATACGCGGTGGAAAAATCGTTTATCGTTGGCTTTTGCCTCAATAGTTTTACGCTTTCTTCCGTGTTTTTCCCTTGAGCCTTGTTTTTATAATAATCAGCAAGTACTTTTCCTGATTCTGTTTTTTCTGCCTGATAGCATTGTGAGATTGCCTGGTATATAGCCGGATCGTTTTTATGCTCTTCAAGCATGGCAAAAAGATCAATTAATGTCCCATTTGTGTCTCCGCTGTCAAGTTTCTTATATATTTCTGCGAGTTTTATATGAGCCTTTGCTACTGTTCTGTAAAAATAGATATCCGGATTATCTTCAGAAAGCGTGCTTGTTAGTTCCAGGACAGACGCTGCGTCTTCTATTATTGCTTCAGCTTCCTCTCTGTTGCCAATTGTTGGCAGTAGGCTTCCTTGCGGACATTTTTGTTTTCCTTCGTTTGTAGTAATTAGCCTGAATTCAACCAGGCGGGCTACATAAGGTGTTTTTATTTCGTAATGTTTTTGAAGGAAAACAGATGCAAGTTGCGGATCTTTTATATTTTGAGCTGCCAAATAATAAACATCGGCATAAATAAGCGTATCGGCTGTTTTTTTATAATAGTCTGCGATGATTTTAACGTCGGTTGTTATTCTTGCTTGAAGATTTTCTATAGAAATTCTTGGAATGTCAGGATCCTCGCTTTTACCCGCCGTGAGTTCTTTTCTTTGAGTGGCTAATTCTTCTGAAGCCCCTTTAATTTCTGATAAAATAATATCCCTTAAAACTTCTTCATCTTCAAGTATTTTGTTATTTTTTGTTGCGGCTATCAGTTTTGCCTTGGCTTCGATGGCCGGGTTTTTAATGATTGCTTTTTCTGCAAGCCGTATTTCTCCTCTGTCTTGTGCAATGGGTTCTATCGGAACCTCCGGAATAATTCTCCATGTTGGATCTCGCGCAACTTTTTCTCTTGTTGCAACCGCTTTTTGCAGCGCGTCAAAAGTTTTGTCTGCCAAAAGCTTATTTCCAATTCGCGAATAACAGGTATTCATTGCCTGCAGGATTTCAACATTTCTTGTTTTTTCAGGTATTTTTTCAAACAGTCTGGCGGTTTTTTTGTAGTTCCCTTTATAATAAGCCCTAAAAGCTTCTGCTACTGTTTTTTGACGTTCTGCCAAAAACCGTATCTCTTCAACTTCTTTGTTATCTGTCTTCAGTCTTTTTGCGGCATGCAGTGCTTTATTGGCGCTCTCTTCCCAGCTTTTTATTGATTTTAAATCTTTGGGGGCTGTGTCGTAGTTTGGCACCAATTTATATTGGTGAGTTTTTTCGTCATACACCGAAATATAACTAAATGAAAGCAAAGCATTTCTTGAATCACTGATTGTTTGATTTTTTGCCATTTCTTCGGCAGTTAATTTTGATTTTTGTGCTGTGTCTGATATGTTTGCTGAATCAAAGATGGACAAAGCTTCTCTTTCAGGGTTGTTATCTTGAGACCTGTCTTCTCCTGCTGTCCCAACGGGAGCGAGCCCATTATCATGCTTGGGAATTATTCCGTTGTTTTTTAAAGTTTCTATAGAAATATCATTGTTAACCATCTAAAACTCCTGCATATATATCGAAAAAAATGGCGCTTTATTTCATCCTAGAGTTGCCCTTTAGATTCAAGAAAACTCTCCTGTTATATATATCGTTTTGAAGGGGAAAAATCTTGCGGAAATAAGTCGACATTTGGCCTGTTTATTCGCGTGGAGTTATTTCAGAAAGTCTTTGAGCTGCAATTTTATTGCCAAAAGAAGCGGCCATCATATAATATTCAACAGCTTCGTTCTTTTCTCCCAGATTTTCTTTTATTGTGCCCATATTTTTGTGAGCAATTCCCAGTAATTTTCTTTTTTCCCAGGTAAGCAGCCCCGTGTTTAACCTGTTTACGGCGTTTGCATAGGCAAGCATTGCCCCCTGATAATTTTTTTGTTCTGCCAGGATATTTGCGATATTTATTAAAATTTCAGGGTTATAAGGGTTTAATGAATATGCTTGTGTGTAGCAGGAATAGGAAGTATCAAGAGCCCCTTTTGTAAAAGCCGTGAGTCCGCTTGCCATGAGAGCCTCCAAGTATTTTTCTTTTGTTTTTTTATCTGACGGGTCCAAAGAATAGGCGGCCTTTAAGCAGCTAAGCATCCTTTCCTGATTTTCTTGAAACAAAAAAAGGTAGGCGGCTGAAATTAGTTGCTCGCGTGATGCCTCTTTAGGGGATAAGCTTTTTGAAGCTTTAAGCCTCTGTCTTGTCGGTTCAAACTTGAAAGCTTCTTTTGTCAGATCTATTTTAACCCATTTATTTTCATCCCCAACTCGTAAATTTATTACAGGCCAGGAATGTGTTCTTTTTCTGTTTATTTCTAAGTGGGCAAGTTTTTCATCTCTGCCGGCGGTATATGGATTTTTATTATCCAAAACGCAAGCTCCTATCCTGTATAGGGTTGTCAGTAAAGCAGCTGCTTCCATGCATTCGGTTTCTACGAGAATACCTTGTTGCCGGGCTTTTATTATTTCTGTAGGGGTAAAAAAACCGAACTTTGTTCTTCCCTCGCCTTTTGGATTTGACGAATAAAGGACAAATTGCAGATTTAAGCCTACGGGCGATCCAATAAATCTTTTGCCATTGACTTTAAATGAACTTCTTGGCGGGATTATGTGTATAACAAGTATTCTTGCCAACTGTTCTTTATTTGTTATGCGGGATGTTGAAATTATTTCTTTTACAAAATCAACCAGTGTAGGGGTTACTTCGTACAAATCTTCTGTAATGGCTGAATCCTGAGGGGTTTCAAACGCGATTTCTTCCTGTTTGCGCGGATAAGAAGTTTGTTGTGTACCAATTGGAATTGGTTGTATCATTTACCGCCCTCCCTGGAAGATACTATAAAAATAATTATAGTCTTTGGCCCTGAAAAGTCAACTAACGGCAGGCTTAAAAGCAGCTCTTTTTGTTCGATCATCGATTAATTGTGAAATTCTATTTATAAATAAATTCTATCAACTGTGTTCCGTTGTTAATATCAATAGTAGCATTATCCGCAATCGCCTGAATGATTTCATCTGCTTTTTCTTGATTTCCAAGCAAGGCAGAATAGACATTCCTGCTATTTGCCTTTATTATAGTTTGACTGAATGAATCCATGTCACTCCCCGGTTTAATGCTTTTTGTCCTCAGATAGTAGTTGCCATCTTTTAATTCTACAACGCATGTTAATGTAATAGGAATTAACGAGACGTCTCTTATGTTTGGAAGAAGCCGTGTTTTTATCTGTAAATTTAATTTATTTGCCGCATCTGTTAATACGTTGTTTGCTGATATATCAATTGTTATTGTTCCTGCGTTTGCAACAGTTGCTATATTTGGTAAAACAGATGGTCTTCTTCCTGATTCGAAAGTAGGGAGAGCTTGTGACTCGTCAGTCCTTCTTGGTTCTCGTGGTACTTTACTGACTCTTTCTGCGCTGATTTCCGGACCGGGAACCATTGTTAGGGGAGGAGGTGGTGGTGTTTTTGGTTCTCTTTTTGCTACGGCTTCGGGTATTTTTAGTGAAGCTGTGGTGGCTGCTGATGCTTGTGTTGGAGGCAATGAGCCAAGCATGCGAATTCTACTACGTGCTACAGTATCGCCAAGCCTTGCAATTGCTTCTTCGGTTAAGCCTGATTCTGGTTCGTTTTTTTGTTTAGATAAACGCTCTGCGAGTAAGACATTATGCTCTCTTTCTATTTCGTTGTACCTCTCATCTGCTTGAGCCATTCTTAATCTTTGTATTCTTCCCGCGATTGCTGGAGCTGAATAGTTGCCAAGCTCATAAGCTTGTTTATAGCAAGCAATTGCTTCTTTCGTTCTGCCTCTTAAATCATATTGTATCCCCAATCTTTTTTGATATGTTGCCAGCATTGCTAGCAGTGAAGGATCCCTGCTAATTTCTGGAAGAAGAGAATATTTTTTATTGTAAAATTCTATGGCTTTTTCTAATGTTGTTTCAGCTTGAGCTAAGGCGTTGCCATTTATTTTTTCCGGGTTCTTCCCGTTGGCTGTTGGCAGTTGATCTCCTTCCTTAGGGAGTGCCTTTTCAAGCTCGGCGAGCATATCTTCTAATGGATCTGATTCTTTTTTTTCTACTGGGGTCGAAAACCTAGTATCAAGCAACCGAACTCCTCCGTATATTTGACTTGTCATAAAAATTATTCCTCCCATGTATGATTATATTCTACATTATTATCGAATAAAAGAAAACGAAATTTCACTTATTTATTGCAAAAGAGCAAAGAAAATTTATATTGCAGGCTAATGGGGGTATTGTTCAAAATTTGGTTTCAATCAAAAATCAGGGTATAATATGTTTTTAGCAGGCGCATAATATAATTATGAAAAAACTATCAGACCATTTTTTTGAAGAAGATTTTAGATGCAAATGTAATGTTTGTAAAAGAGAAGATTTCCGCCTTCATTTGGGGCTTGTTGGGATACTGGAGATGATTGCCGAGCATTTTAAAAAACAGGTCAAAATTTTTTCCGCTTATTGGTGCGACCAGTATTACGAAAGCTTGAAAAAAAATCACCGCAGCTACCATCCTATGGGGAAAGCTGTTCACATAGCAATTGACGGAGTAGATATTAAGGAACTTTTTAAATATGCGGAAACAATCCCCGGAATCAACGGTATAGGTTTTTATCCAAAAAATAATTTTATCCACATTGATACGCGGCCGGAAGATAAAAAAGAGGCTTGGATCAAAGAAGGCGAAAGTTATTTTCCTTTAAGCGCCGATAAACGCAGACAATATGGGCTCTGATATAAAGCTTGTATCTGATTTTTTAAATTCATTGAAAACAGAGAGAAATTTTTCTCCGCATACAATAAAAAGCTACAGCATTGATTTGCATGATCTTTTAAGCTTTTTAAATGATAAGTCCTTATTGACCTTAACCCGTAACGAGGCTAAAGGGTTTCTTTATTATCTTGAGGGTCGAAAATTTAAAAGAAGGTCTCTAGCTAGGAAAATTTCTGCCTGCCGCTCTTTTTATTCATGGCTTTTAAGAGAGAAGCTTGCGAAAGAAAATCCTTTTATCTTATTAACTACCCCGAAGCTGGAAAAGAAACTTCCCAACTTTTTATATAAAAATGAAATTGATAAGCTTTTTTTGTCATTAAAAGGAAGCTCTCCTTTTGACCTTAGGGATAAGGCTATTATTGAGTTGCTTTATGGAAGCGGGATTCGCGTAAGTGAAGTTGTTAAATTAAATATAAGCGATCTTGATTTGGCTTCTTATGAAGTCAGAGTATTGGGCAAGGGTTCTAAGGAGAGGATTGTATTAATTGGAACTAAGGCTGTTGCCGCGTTAAAAGCATATATAAGTTATGGACGAAATAAATTGATTGATGACGATACGAGGGCGGTTTTTTTGGGGAGTAGGGGGGGGCGGTTAACACAAAGAAGCATTGAGCGGATACTTAAAAAATGGGTTAAAGCCGCGGGCATAGAAAAAAAGGTAACGCCGCATACCCTTCGCCATTCATTTGCGACACACCTGCTTGATAATGGGGCTGATTTGCGCGGAGTCCAGGAGCTTTTGGGGCACTCTTCTCTTTCAACTACTCAAGTATATACTCACATTACAAAAGAAAGAATGAAAGCAGTGTATGATTCCGCCCATCCAAGAGCAAAACAATAACCTTCCTTGCTTATATAATCTTTAAAATATATAATTATTTGTCGAATATATTTCATAAAATAATATATGCAAAAACTTAAAATTTTATTTTTTATAATGGTGTTTTTTTCTGCTTTGGCAGTACCGTCTTTTGCCTTGCCCTTTGTTGACGACCTTTACGCCAACATAAAAGAACAGACGACAAAAGGACTGGAAGCCTCGTTTAACCGTAAGGTCAAAATCAAAAAAATTTCAGGAAGAATTATCGGAGAAGTTTTGCTTGAAGGGGTGTCAATTGGCGATGAGGTTCATCTTGAAAGCCTGAAAGTGGAATTTAACCCGATTAAGTTTATTGCAAACAAGGGGAATATAGTTCCTGCCATTACGAAACTGACTGTTCAAAAAGGCCGCCTTTATATCCTCCGCGATAAAAAAGGCCGTTTTGTTATTTCTGACATATTAAAAAAGGGAGAAGATGAAAGTCCCCCGTTGACAGCAAAAATAATTTTGAGTGGGGTTGACGTTGTTTATGAAGACAAGGCCGGAATGCCTTATAAAAAACAGAAAATATTGTCAAAACTGGAAAAGGTTAAAGGGGAAATAAACTTTGCAAAAGCTCCTAAGATGGAATTTAATATTAAAGGGATTAATGAAAAAAAATCTCCGATAAGCCTTATTGGATCATTTGACGGAGGCGACCTATCCTATAACATAAAAGTTTCCGCCAAACAACTTTCCGCCGCAGCCTGGGTTAATTATTTTGCCCCTGAAGTGAACTTTTCTTCCGGCTCGATAGATGTTGATTTTGAAGCTGACGCAAAAAATATGACACTGAACCTGAAAGGGATTGTTGATTCTATTCCTGTTGCTGTCAAAGGAAGAATATTTAAAGATCTTGATTTGATTTTGAGTTTTCAAGATGCCGATGTCGATAAAATAAATAAACTACTTAAAAACAAAGTTTCATTAGAAGCAGAAGGTCTTGTGAGTGCCAATGTTTTGCTTAGCGGACATTATGGCAACCCAAAAATCCGTTCAATAATAGTTGTTCGGGATGGTTCTTTTTTTGGGACTGGTATTTCCGGATCTTCAGTAATTACTTATGCCGATAAAAAGGTAAAGATAGAAAGTTCAGATATTAAAGTTTATAAAGGAAGGATCAATGTTTATGGAGAAGTAGCTTTAAGCGGGAAGTCTCCGATTTTTAATATTAATGGAAAAACTTATAACGTATATCTGCCGGCGATAACACAAAATGCTCCGGGAGTTGAAGGATATTTGACGGGTGATTTTAGAATAAAAGGCAGCTTGAGCGATTTAAAGGGAACTCTGTCCGGTGTTTTAGGAAAAGCATCTTTGTGGGGGCAGCCTCTTAATCTGTTTTCTGCGAATATTCGTTTAAAAGACGGATACATTGAATTTGAACAGCTTAAGTTTGCTTCCGATACTGCGGAATTTATCGGAAAAGGGCAAATGTCTCCCCAAAAAGAATTTTCTTTCCATGCCGAGGCAAAAGGTTTGAAACTTTCAGGCGCAGGGCCGCTTGGACCCATGGGATTGCGGATTGATAAATTTTTTGGTGATTTGGCTTTTAATTTAAATGATGAGTTCTTGAAAAACCCGTTAAAAAATCTAACAGCTTCAGGAAGCATTGAAATTTCAAAAGGATTTATTGGAAAGCAGCTTATAAAACGGGGGGGAGGAGAAGTTTCTTTGTCTCATGGAAAAATTCAGGCAAGAAAAATGTTTTTGCAACAAGGGGAGTCAACAATTTTTGCTTCGGGAGAAACGGGGGTTGGAGTTCAAACTGATTTAATGGTATTAGGGAAGGGGATATATCTAAAAGATTTAGGAATTATTAGACAATTTTTTTCTTTAGAATCTTTAAGCCTTGAAGGAACTGTTGATTTCTACGCGAAAGTTAACGGGTTCCTTTCCAATGTTAAAAGCTTTGAGGATGTTTTAGCCCTTAATGTTTCTATAGAGGTTAATTCCGGCGGGGCAAAAATAGACAATACTCATATAAAACTGATTTCTTTGGAAGCTTTTGTTGATGATGGCGATTTTAATATCAATTACGCCTATATTAAAACAGAAAGCTCTGAGGTTTATGGATCCATAAAATATTCAAAAGAAGATGACAGCTATGGGGTTGTGGCTAATCTACAAGCTAAATTGGATCTAAAGGATATTCAGTTTTTTACTCAAAAATACGGTGTTATAGAGGGGCAGGGCATTCTTGAATTTGAGGCGGTTGAAAAAAAAGAAGGACAGGAAGCCAGCCTTTTTATGGATTTTAAGGGTGGGCGCTTTAATGATATTGTTTTGGACAAAGCGAAAGGGAAGATAGATTTAAAGAACAAAAAAATCAGATTTGTACAGCCTTTGGAATTACAAACAGGAAAAAATGAAATAACCTGTTTGGGGGATATTTATTTTGGAGAAAACCCTGATGAAAATAAAGTTGATATTAAGCTCTCTTTAAAGAAAGGGGATGTTAATGAAATAATCAAGCTCTTATCGAGAGGATATAAAATATATGGCCAATTTTCAAGATCGCGCGATGTCTCCGTAAAAAAAGTTAATGTTGCAAAATTTGATCTCCCTAAGTTTGACGGGCAATTTTTTGAAAAAAATAGATCTGTTGAGGAGGAAGGCGTCGTATGGGATAAACTAAATAAGAGCCTTTTGCAGTATAAACTGTCGCAGGAACCACCTATAATAGAAGCAATAAACGGCGAAATCAAGTCTGATATTAAAATTTCCGGAAAACTTTTGGCTCCCAACTTTGATGTCCAAGCCGAGATAAAAAATGGAAGTTATAAGGGTTATGATTTTGATAAATTAAATTCTTCCTTAAAAATCAATTCGGGCTTCGTTACTCTGGAAAAAGCGGAACTAAAAAAATCAGAGGGGGCTGCGGCAGCTTCCGGTTTTTATGACCTTAAAACACAGGTAATTAGCGTTGAAGTCGCGGCAAAAGATATGCCTGTAGATGTTTTAATGCTCCTGTCAAAGAAAGAGTTTATCGGAAAATTCAACGCAAAATCAGAAATAAGGGGAACAGCTAAGGCTCCTATTGTTACGCTTTCATTTGGAACCTCTAACGTGAAACTAGCTGATGTCAGTTTTGATGGAATAAAAGGATACATGACTTATGCTGACAAGGTTTTAACGGTTAAAGAGTTTACTGTTGAGGAAAAAGACCATATTTCTGCTTTATCGGGAATGGTTAAAACTGACGGCTTGAAGCTTTCTATTACGCTGGAAGGGCACTCTTTGGGGCTTGTTAACTTATTTAATGATGAATTTAAGTGGATGGAAGGAGATGCCGTGGGGAACTTGAATCTTTTTGCTAAAGAAGGAGATTTTTCTGCCAACGGAAATCTTTCAATAAAAAATGGAGTTTGGCATATAAAGGCTTTAAATGGAGATGTTGGAAGCGGGAATGTCAGCATTACCGCCAATGGCAAAAAAGCGATACTCCACAATCTTTCAGGCTCTTGGTACGGAGGAGATAAGGCTGCCTCTGAACCTGTTTCCTTTAGCGGATATGTTGATTGGGGAGAAAAAAAATTCAATTTGAGTATGTCTAATGGAAAATATTATATTAACGTCCCAAATGTGTATAGAGGAAATCTTTCTATGGATAACATGGCTTTTTCTGGGGTATTTGACTCTCCAAAATTAATTGGACGTGTAACAATGATGGATTCCATTATATCCCTGCCAACATCTTCTTCAAATACGGCAATGGGAGGCGGGAAAGGGACGAAACTGCCGATATTGCTGGACTTAGACATAGATATCACAAAGAATGTTTATCTTACGGCAGGGAATGTAAATACCATAGACCTTAGCAATATATTTTTGAATATGGAAATTTATGGGCAAGGCATTAAGGCTTCAGGTCTTTTAACAGAGCCTAATGTTTACGGCAGAATTTATTTTAAACGCGGCTCAGTCAGCATTTTTAATCGTGAGTTTACTTTGTTAAGCTCATCTCGCCTAGAAAGTTTTTATCCTTTAAACATAGATAGTACGGCTAATAATTATGCTGAGTTTTCCGGGAGGATTATTCCTGACCTGAATCTATTTGCGTTGGTTAAAGTAGAAGATACCACGGCCAAGAAGGCTTCTTCTATTGCCCCGCTAGAGGTATTGGCGGAGCCGGTTAAAAAAGAAGTTGTAGTTGTTTCTCACATTACAGGAATCCCATTTTCCAAAGATAAAAATAAGGCGTTAAATGTTGATCTTGACGCTTTTCAGGAGGATGTTACAACCGTTCCTTCCTCTTACAAGCGGACAGCTTATTCAAAAGACGAGATAAGGGCGCTTTTATTGCCGGATTTTGTAAAATCTGCCATGGGCTTAAACAATGAAAGTCTTTCAAATGTTGAAACAAACGCTGTTGTCGCGGATTATTTAAATAGCCGTTTGCAGACTGTTGTTTTTCGAGGCATTGAGCGCCAGCTTGAACAAGTGCTGGGCCTGGAGAGTTTAACCTTGGAGTATAATTTTGGTAAAGATTTGAGAAAAGCTTTAGGGGCCAAGGATACCAGTCAGGCGCAAACTCAGTCTCTTGGCGTTGGTTTTGTGAAAGAAATGTTTGATCGTTTTTATATAGATATAAAATATGCAAGATTTGAAGATTCGGGGAATCAAAGCAGCACGGAATATTTTAATTATCAACTCACATATAGATTGACACAGGTGTTCTCTTTTTCGTATTATAGAGAACCATTGAGCATAAATGAGCCTATAAGCGGATTTTCTAAAACAAGCCTTAAAGCAACCTTTGGTTTTTAACCTTTGGGCTTTGGTCTGTTATTTTAAAATTAGGAATAGCTGATAAATAAGGAGAAAAAAATGAAGAAAGTTTTATTGATGGTTGTTTTAATATTATCGTTGTTTGTTGGGGTATCTTACGCTGTCAAAAAAGATGTTCCGGCCAAGATCACTGCTTTTGACGTTTCGGGAAATGCTCACATAGGAGTCCAACCAATCCTTGGAGCTGTTTTTAGTAAAGTCGGAGAAAACATAGATGAAGAAAAAATACAAAATGACCTTAAAGCCATATATGCTTTAGGTTATTTTGATGATGTACAAGTCGCGTTTGCGCCATATTCTGACGGGTCAAAAGTTATTTATAAAGTTACTGAAAATCCGATTTTGAATCATATTTCCATAAAAGGCAATACGGTTTATTCAACATCTGAAATCATAAAAACTATGGGGCTTAATACCGGAGAGGTTTTTAATTATAAAGACTTGCGTGAGGGGATTAACGCTGTTAACTCAAAATATAAAGATAGTGGTTATATTTTAGCCCGGATTGTTGATGCTGAACATGATAAAGGAGATGTAAAGGTTGAAATTATAGAGGGGATAGTGGAAGGTGTTTCATTGGAAGGCAATGAAAGCACTTTGGACTATGTGATTTTACGGGAAATGGATACTAAGCAGGGGAAAGTTTTTAATGAAGAAGTTTTAGGGAAAGATTTAAGACGAATATTTAATCTCGGTTTTTTTTCAGAGGTTATTCCCGCGTTTGAGCCCGGCTCTTCAAGTGATAAAATTATTTTAGTATTAAAAATAAAAGAAACCAGGTCAAACACCGTTAATTTTGGCGGTGGTTATGGAGAGAAAGAGGGATGGTTTGGTTTTACTGATTTATCCATAAACAATTTAATGGGAACCGCGCAGGGGCTTTTGATAAGAGGGCAATTCGGCCAGGAACTTACAACTTATCAGTTTAAATATACCAATCCATGGTTTTGGCCTGAAAAACTTGGGCCTCGAACTTCTTATACCCTTAAATTCTGGAATACGATGGGTACAGATGTTTATATTACCCAACAAGATGAATGGCATGTAGGATGGGATATGGCGTTTGGGCGTACGATAAAAGAAAACCTGGGAAGCAGCATATCATTTGGCTCAGAAAGAGTAGAACCCAGAAATGACGCTACATTTGAGGCCTACACATCAAATTATGTCGGCTATTCCTTATCTGTTGATACCAGAGATTATTGGATGAATCCTACAAAAGGAGTATACAATGTTTTTTCTATTAAACAAGGCTGGAAGTATACAAACATCCAGACAAATTATTTAAAATTGGGGCTTGATTTTAATTCATTTATTCCATTGGCAGAAAAACAGGTGCTTGCCGGACATGCCAGCTCCGGAATTGGTTTTGGAGATGTGCCTATTGGAGAGCTTTATTGGGCTGGAGGACCAAATACCGTGCGAGGGTTTTCGATAGATGAAATGCGCAGGGGGGTAAAAAAGATTATTTGCAACCTTGAGTATCGTTATACTTTTAATGAAACATTCCAAGGTGTCTTTTTCTATGATTGGGGAAATGCGTGGGATGGTGGGGCGCCTGTTCCGTCTGACTTTATTTCCGGCTGGGGTCCGGGTATTAGGTTTAATACTCCTTTAGGACCTATTAGGTTGGATTATGGGGTAGGTTCTGGAAAAGATACCAGTCAGGGGATATTGCATTTTAGCATTGGGCAAGCCTTTTAGAAATGTCCAACGTCCAATGTCCAATATCCAATGAGAAAGAAAAATTTGATAGGTATCTTGAAGAATTAATTTCATGGAACGAAAAGTTTAATTTGACGGCGGTCAAAGAGCCAAAAGAGATAAGAATCCGCCATTTTGAAGATTCTCTGTCTATTTTAGAAGCTATTGATTTGAAGGCTCAAAATGTTGTTGATGTGGGGACTGGCGCGGGATTTCCTGGAATTCCTCTTAAAATAGTAAGGCCTGACATTAAACTTACTCTGATCGATTCTACCCGCAAGAAAGTAGATTTTTTGAATCATGTTATAAAAATTCTAAAACTTGAAAATGTTACCGCTGTTTGGGGAAGAGCTGAAGAGCTTGTAAAAAAAACAGGCTACAAAGAGCATTTTGATGTTGTATTAGCGAGAGCAGTTGCAAAATTATCAAAACTTTTAGGTTACACTCTTCCTTTTTTGAGACAGGGTGGTTTTTTTATTGCTCAAAAACAAGATGTAGTAGAACAAGAGCTCAAGGAAGCCAAGTTGCAGATGGAGAAATTTAATGCCACATTAAAGGGAATAAAAAAAGTTTCAGTTGGTGGGATTACAAGATCTCTTGTTGTCATCAGAAAGTCTTAAAGTTAGGGCTGATATAAAACTCAAATTGTTTTTAAGGTGAGAGAATGATGAGCCTTGTAAAATAGATTGAAATTTCATATAAATATGCACGATAAAAAAACAGCAAAAGAGCAGTAAAAAATACATGGACAGGCGCTTTATTTTGTGGTATCCTGTTGTATTGATAGGGTGAAAGTTATTGAGTATTTATATTTTTAGGAGAGGTGATAAGGTTTTATGAAAGAATTTAGGTGCAGCTTTTGCAATAGGTTATTGGCAAAGGTTGGAGAGGGGAGCAACGTAGAAATTAAGTGTCCAAAATGTAAATCGATGAATCTGTACAACAAAGATTCTATTGTTGTATATGAAATTCCTGAAAATAATGTCACCAAAAAAATTATTGAACGACGAAAAGAATTGATTGAAAAAAAGAATTTACTCACGGAACCACAGCCGGTATAGCATCTACGCTTAAACGCTTTTTTACTTTCAAAACTACAGGAATGCCTACAAAAAGATGAATTCCACATTTTAGGGTTACATATTTCCTGACTTAGGACACCCCTGATGAATTGAGCACAAAAATTTCTAACGCGTGCCGTGTTTTGTACTATCTCGATATAAGCTAAAAGCGTATAATACTACATAATGACAGCAATTAATAAATCAGAGAGACTGGAAAAACTGCGCAAGCTTGTAGATAAATTTTACGGCAATCTTTCTCAATATACTGAAAAGAATTATAAAGAAACACGATTGAGGATGGACTTTGTTGATCAATTCTTTGAGCTTTTTGATTGGGATATAAGCAATAAAGAAGGGGTTATTGAAGAGTTTCGCGATGTCATAATTGAGGACAACCTTGAGATATCAGGAACACAAAATTATCCAGACTACACTTTTAGAATAGGCAATGAGCCTGTCTTTTTTGTTGAAACCAAAAAGCCTTCTATTTTCCTTAAAGAGTCTATTGACCCCGCATATCAGGTAAGGCGTTATGGCTATACCGCGAAAAGAAAAATATCAATTTTAACTGACTTCCAAGAGTTTGCTATTTATGACACAAGAATAAAACCAGGGAAAAATGACAAAGCTTCTGTTGCCAGGCTTTTTTATTGCACATATGAAGAATATGAAAAGAATTGGGATTTTTTATATGGACTGTTTTCTAAAGATGCCATAAAAAAAGGGAGCATAAACAACTATGTCGGTTCCGGCACCAAAAAAGGATATTCGGAAGTAGACAAAGATTTTTTAAAACTTATTGAAGAGTGGCGAAGCGAGCTGGCGAAAAATATAGCAAAAAACAATAAGAAGACCGATCTTTATGGTATCAATATGGCTGTTCAGAAAATTATTGATAGGATAATTTTTTTGAGGATATGCGAAGAAAAAGGGATTGAGCAGTTTGAGAATCTCCGACATATTGGCAATGACAAGCGTGTGTATGAAAATCTGGTTTTATATTTTGATAAAGCCAATAAAAAATATAACAGCGAACTTTTTAAGCCAAACGAAGCTATTAATTCTCTTAATATTGATGATGATGTTTTTGAAAAGATAATAAAAGGGCTTTATTATCCCGAATGTCCTTATGCGTTTTCCGTATTGCCCGTAGAAATTCTAGGCAATATTTACGAACAATTTCTTGGCAAGACTATCCGCTTGACCGAGTCGCATATGGCAAAGATTGAGGAAAAGCCCGAGGTGCGCAAGGCTGGCGGTGTTTATTATACGCCAAAGTATATTGTTGATTATATTGTCAAGAATACGGTTGGCGAAAAAGTAAAGGGACTTACTCCAAAAGAGATAAAGGAGCTCAAGATAGTTGATCCCGCGTGCGGTTCAGGCTCATTTTTGCTTGGCGCATATACTTATTTGCTTAATTATCATTTGGCTTATTATGCGAAAAAAGAGAATCTATCCAAAGCTCTTAAAAACGAAGTTATTTATCTTGCCAAAAAGGATTCTTACAAACTGACAATAAAAGAAAAGCAGAATATTTTGCTCAATAATATATTTGGGGTAGATATAGACGCGCAGGCTGTCGAGGTAACCAAGCTTTCTTTGATGCTCAAATTGCTTGAGGGGGAGAGTGATGAAAGTGCGGGGAAGCTATTTAAATTTAGCGATACCAAACTTCTTCCAACACTCTCTGACAATGTAAAATGCGGAAATTCTCTAATCGGATCTGATTTTTACAAAGACAAAAACCTATCTCTTTTTGGTAATGACGAGATGAAGAAGATCAATATTTTTGATTGGCAGAAAGAGTTCCCTGAAATATTTAAAGCGGGAGGGTTTGATTGTGTGATTGGGAATCCGCCGTATGTATTATCAAGAGAACATCTTTCTGATATTGAAAAACAATATTTTTCAAGAACTTATAAAACTTTACGTGAGAAACCAAATACCTTTATCATGTTTATGGAAAGAGCCATGAGCTTTTTGTCAAGGGACGGAAAGTTCTCTTTTATTGTGCCAAATTCATGGTTAACGATTGAATCGGGTCAGTTACTACGAAAGCTTATCCTTTCAGATTATAATCTTGAATTCTTGTTGGATATATTATATGAAGTGTTTGATGGCGCGAAGGTTGAAACGACAATATTTCAAGTAGACAGATCAAAGAATTCAAAAGGGGAAACAAAATGCAAAAAAGTCTTTTTCCCATTTGAAATTATTAGTAAGGAATATGTTGAATATTCCCAAAGAGATTGGCTTGCTGGGTCAGATACATATAAAATTCATATACCAGAAAATATTAGCTTAGATAAGGTTTTGTCTAAGCTAATTCATTCATCAGGCATGGTTGGAAAGTTTTTTGATGTGAAAACAGGCTTACAAGCTTATGAACAGGGAAAAGGTGTCCCAAAGCAATCATTAGAAGATGTCAAAAATAGAATATATGATTATGATTATAAGTATGACAAAAACACTTATCCATATATTGAAGGGAAAAATTGTGGGAGATACTATTCATCATTTGATGGCAAATATCTAAGGTATGGCAATTGGCTCTCGCAACCAAGAAAATTAAATATATTTTCAAGAAAGCGAATTTTAATCAGAGAAATAACAGGGAAGCCACCTCGCTGTATACTTGGATGCTATAGCGACAAATTACTATTAAACAATAAAAGCATTCTCAATATACTCGACTTTTATGATAATGATGACAATCTTAAAATCCTTTTAGCGCAATTGAACTCAAGATTGTTTTCGGTGTTTTATAAAAATCGTGCAATAAAAAGCTCTAGAAGATTATTTCCCAAAATAGTAATTAAAGATTTAAATGGATTTCCATGCATGCTCAATGTCAATAAATCCGTTGAAAATAAACTTATTCAATATGTCGATCAAATGCTTGAAACTCAAAAAAAGTATCATTCCGCCAAATCCGAAACCGACAAGAGGCACTATCAGCAGAAGATAGAAATTCTTGATAAGCAAATCGATGAGCTGGTTTATGAGCTCTATGGGCTGACGGAGGCGGAGATTCGGGTGGTGGAGGGGGAGAAGTGATGGAGGAAGAATGTTTTTATAATAGAAATAGGGATGATATTTTCCACCCTTTTAGTAACAATAACGATAATAAATATTTTCCGGAAGAAACACTAACCAAACAATTTGTATTAATTAAATTAATATGGGAGGACATTTTTTGTTTGGCGGAGATTGCAAGAGTTCAAAAAGATATTCATAAAAAAAAGGCACTCTTAAAATATATTTATATGGACTTGTGTTCATTGTATGACAAGTTTGTTGAATTTAAATGCCTTATAATTGAAACTACCGATATTGATTGTTTAGTTCAGAAACAAATATTGGTCAAGTTTAATGAATTTTTGAGTGAAATCAGTGATTTTGGGAAAGGGGCTTTCTATCGCAAACTTAGGAATAAATTATCAGCTCATAGAGACAGAGAAATTCTTTTAACTGAGGCTAAGGGACTATGGGAGTCAATTGACGATAATAAATTAATGGAAGTGAAGGATAAAATTAGGGCGTTTTATATTTACCTCAAGGGACTTGATAATGAATTGAATTATCGATGGGCTAGAGATTATCAAGAGGGGGGAATGAAAATAAAAAGTATTGTTCAACCTTTAAGAATAGGTGAGGCTCAAAATGAGTGAAATAGTTTATGTTCTTACTAATGAAGCTATGCCTGGTTATGTAAAAATCGGCAAGACTTCTACTAGCCTTGAGCAAAGAATAAGAGAACTTAGCGCCTCTACAAGTGTTCCGCTCCCATTTACTTGCTTCTATGCTTGCACGGTGAAAGATATGAGTTTTGTTGAACATCAATTACACGATGCATTTGACAATAATCGAATCAATCCAAAAAGAGAGTTTTTTAAAATAGCGCCAGAACGGATTGTGGCAGCTTTAAAATTAGCAGAAATTGAAAATGTTACCCCCAAAAACGATATTGTGGAATCTCATGAAGACCAAAAAGCCCTTGATAATGCTAGAACTATTCGTGAAAGATTTGATTTTAGCATGGTGGATATTCCGCTTGGCGCAGAACTAGTTTTTAGCCGAGATGAAAATATAAAGGCAAAGGTTGTAGATAATCGTTCAATTAATTTTAACGAGGAGATAACAAGTCTTTCGAAGTCCGCAAAGGAAATATTAGGATACAGCTATGGGGTTGCTGGAACAGATTATTGGATGTATGAAGGGGAAACCTTGGACGAACGCAGAAGGAGATTAAAGGGCGAAAATTAAGGAGAATTGGCAAAATATTTTATGAAAAAAAATAAACAACGGATTATTCCAAATAATAGTTTTACAGAGTTTTTACTCTATACCACCCCAAATGGAAATGTGAAGGTGGAGATATTTTTGCGCGATGAAAATATTTGGCTAACACAAGCAAAAATCGCAGATCTTTTTGGCGTAGATAGAAGTGTCGTAACAAAGCATTTGAAAAATATTTATGATGAGAATGAGCTTCATAAAGAATCAACTTGTGCAAAAATTGCACAAGTTCAAGTTGAAGGAGAAAGACAGGTTACAAGAGATATTGAGTTTTATAATCTTGATGCCATTCTCTCTGTTGGTTATCGAGTAAGTAGTGTACAAGCAACACAGTTTCGCATCTGGGCGACTGAAAGGCTTAAAGAGTATATTATTAAAGGCTTCACTATGGATGATGAACGGCTCAAAAATCCTAACAATATCTTTGGCAAAGATTATTTTGAGGAACAGCTTGCCCGAATACGAAATATACGATCAAGCGAAAGGCGTATGTACCAGAAAGTTACTGACATTTACTCTCAATGTAGTGCGGATTACTCTCCAAATAGCGACATAACCAAGCAATTTTTTGCAACAGTACAAAACAAGCTCCACTTTGCAATCACGGGGAAAACTGCTGCAGAGATAATTCATGGAAGAGTAGATAGTACAAAACTTAATATGGGGCTTACTGTTTGGAAAAACTCACCCAAAGGGGCTATTCGAGAAACAGATGTTGTAATTGCCAAAAACTATTTGAATGAAAAAGAACTTGATTATTTAAACAGAATCGTGACAATGTATCTTGATTTTGCGGAAACACAGGCAGAGCGCGGAATTGTTATGTATATGAAAGACTGGGTTTCAAAGTTAGACGCATTTCTTAAATTTAATGAACGACAAATATTGAGTGACTCTGGAAAAGTAAGCCACGAAGTTGCCGAAGCCTTGGCACTTGAAGAATATGATAAATTCAGAAAAGAGCAAGATAGAAACTATGTTTCTGATTTTGATCTCGAAGTTAAGAAGCTTTTGAGGAAGGGGAAACATTAGACGAACGCAGGCGAAGATTAAAGGGTGAGAATTGAGGTTCAAGAATAATAAGGAGGCTCGGCAAAATATTTTATGAAAGAACAAATTAAACATGTTAAAAAAACAAAGGTTTTAGATACATCTTTTATAACAGAAATTCGCAAGCTAATTACATCGGCAAGAAGTGCTGTTGTTAAAAGTGTGGATTATATACAAGTTTATACCTGTTTTGAAATTGGCCGCAGGATAGTCGAGCAGGAACAAAAAGGCTCTGCAAGGGCTCAATATGGGAAAGAGCTTATTATCGATCTTTCGGCTAACTTGGAGGCTGAATTTGGAACAGGTTTTTCTGAACGAAATTTGCGAAATATGCGCAAGTTTTATCTGGTGTATCAAGACCGTTTTGAGCAGATTTGGCAGATGCCATCTGCCAAATTGACTGAAACACAAAAAGCGTAGACACTGTCTGCACAATATGTTTTGGAATTTCTTGGATTTGATGAAAAAGCAAAATATTCTGAATCCGAATTGGAATCTGCCATTATTGATAAGCTCGAAGGTTTTCTTTTAGAGCTTGGGAAAGGCTTTCTCTTTGAAGCGCGCCAAAAAAGATTTACTTTTGATGAAGATCACTCGCAGGCGAAGATTAAAGGGCGAAAATTAAGGAAAATTGGCAAAATATTTAAAGAAGCATTATTGGGCCCTATAGGATTCGAACCTATAACCAATCGGTTATGAGCCGAGCGCTCCACCATTGAGCTAAGGGCCCGTTTAACTGATAACCTATAACTTATAACATGGGCGTAAAATGGAGTCAATATATTTCAGCCAAATATTAGTCGCGAAGATATTCGCGCAGTTTTTTTGCTCGTGTCGGATGTTTAAGTTTTTTTAATGCTTTTGACTCAATCTGTCTTATCCTCTCGCGAGTAACATTAAAGGCTTTGCCCACTTCTTCTAAAGTTCGTTGGCGTCCATCCCCTAAGCCAAAGCGCATTTTAAGCACTGTACGTTCACGGTCAGTCAACGCTTGCATGACTTCCTCTAAATCTTCACGCAAAAGTCCCTGCATAACAATTTCGTTGGGGCCTGCGACTCCCACATCTTCAACAAAATCTCCAAGCCTTGAAGATTCTTCATCTCCTACAGGCATTTCAAGCGAAAGAGGAACCTGTGAAATCTTTATAACTTCCCTAACTTTATCTTTGGACATTCGAGCATATTTTGCTATTTCTCCCTCTGTAGGTTTGCGCCCCAGTTTTTGCAACAGCTGCCTGCTGGTTTTACGCAAACGGTTTATTGTTTCTACCATATGCACGGGAATTCGGATAGTGCGAGCCTGATCCGCGATAGCGCGTGTTATTGCCTGCCTTATCCACCATGTCGCATAGGTTGAAAATTTATATCCTTTTTTATGATCAAACTTTTCTACCGCGCGAATCAATCCAAGATTCCCTTCCTGGACAAGATCAAGAAAGAGCATGCCGCGGCCAGTATATTTTTTTGCAATTGAAACAACAAGCCTCAGGTTTGAATTGACAAGTTTGTGCTTTGCGGCGCGGACGCCGAGTAACACCTTTTTTGCCAATGATACTTCTTCTTCACCGGTTAAAAGGGGGAACCTTCCTATTTCACGCAGGTACATTCTGACGGTATCATCCACGCCAATCCCCTGCATCTCCGTTATGTTTCCATTGGCTCCGTCCACTTTTTTTTCTGCCCTTGGTTTGCGTTCGGTAATCTTAAAGCCATTTGAAAGAAGCTGCTCGATTTCATCGAGATTTTTTTCAGGCTCCGGGTAGATTGCCAATAACTCATCAGGTGTGATATAGTTTTTTCTACCAAACCTTAGATTTTCAATTATTGTTTTTTTATCTATCACTTTTTGCCTCCTTAATATCTATCGAATCAACATTCTTAAAATTTCATTTAAATATAATTGCCTTTTCTTTAACTCGTTAACTGTTTCTTCTTCGCCATTTTTTTCTGCCATTAAAAGAGATTCCCTAATAAACCCCATCTCATTTTGTATGGTGAAAGCTTTAATTGAGCTTATGCAATCCTTCAGCATCTGATCTTTATTGCTCAAGGGCTCTTCGCTTAAAGCAATCTCTCTTAAAACTTTCGCGTCACTCTCATTATTAATAGATGACAGTATATCATTGTTTTTGATTGTCCAGATTTGTTCGAAAATGCCTTTATATTGATTAAAATCATTAAGAGTTAATTCTTCTTTTATTTTAGACAAAGCTTCATCCCATTCCAGTATCAATTTCAATATTTTTTTTTCGGCTTCTTTGACTTTTGAGGGAGCTTTTGGTATTGCTCTCTTTAAGTTACTACCTCCTTTTTGATAATTATTCCGGCTGTTAATCGCGGCCGTAATTTCTTCCACCGGTAAATTTAATAATTTTGCGGCAAATTTCGCGTATTCACTTTGCAGCAGGTTGTCTTTTTCTTTTGATAAAAACTGCGCGATTTCATACGCGGCCTTAACCTTATCTTCGATTTCTTTTATGTTAAATCGGCCCAAAACCCTTTTTATTTTAAATTCAGTTGCCGGAATTGATGTTTGAACGCTTTTTATGAAAGCTTCTTTTCCCAATTTTTTTATTATCTCATCAGGATCTTTCCCTCCTTGACAGGATGCGATCCTGACGCTTATTCCGGCTTCTTCCAGGATTTCCTGTGCTCTTTCGCTGGCAGAAAGCCCCGCCGCATCTGAATCAAAAGCCAATACAACAACTTTTGTAAACCTGCTCAACAGTTTTGCCTGTGTTGAAGTTACTGCTGTGCCTAATGGAGCAATGGAATTATCTAGGCCTATTTCGCAACAGGCAATTGTATCCATGTATCCTTCCACAAGCAGCGCAAATTTTTGTCTTTTTATAAAATCTTTTGCCTTGCCTAAATTATAGAGGTTAGCTCCCTTATTAAAAATTGCTGATTCCGGAGAGTTTAAATATTTGGGCTCTTCATTGTTTACAGCTCTCCCCCCAAACCCTATAACCCTGTTTTGCTGGTCCATTATGGGAAACATCAATCGATTGCGAAATCTGTCATAATAACCGCTGCCTGACTGCTTTTTTAAGATAAGTCCCGCAGCTTCAATATCTTCTATTTTGGCCCCTTTTTCCAAAAGAAAATTAAGCAGATTGTCCCATCCATCCCGTGCGAATCCCAGCCTGAAAGATTTTGGATCGGAAATTTTTCGCTCATCAAGATATTCTTTAATCTTATCGAGACTGCCTTCATAAAACTTGCAAGCAAGCTCCATAATGGTAAAAAGTTTATTTGTTGCTTGAGACGCGGAATTTTGTGCTTTTGCGAATTGTCCTGCTTCTATTGGGATCCCCGCTTTGTCAGCCGCAATTTTTAAAGCTTCTCCAAAGCTTATGTTTTCCATTTCCATAAGGAAGCTGAAAACGTTTCCACCTTTGCCGCAGCCAAAACAGTGATAGAGCCCTTTTTCTTGTGAAACAGTAAAAGAGGGTGTTTTTTCCGAATGGAACGGACATAATCCCATATGGTTTTTCCCGCGTTTTCGCAAAGAAGGGACATACGATGAGATGACGTCCACAATATCGAGCTTCTCTCGTAGCTCATCAATTTTTTCTTTTGGGATCATCAGTTGTTTTTCCACTCGCTTGGTACAAAAAGCTCCTGGAATTTGTTGATTGCAAAACGATCCGTCATGCCTGCTATAAAATCGATAGTATGCTGGAGTTGCTTTTCTCTTGGGACGCGTTTTTGGAAATTTTTGTCATAATGAAAATATCTGAACAACTGATGAATAAGATACGGGATCTTTTTCTCTTCTCTTTTTGCTTCCGGATTTGTATAAACGTTTTCATACATAAAATCATATAAATCATTCATTGCTTTATAAATTTTTTTGCTCATTTTTATTTCTGGCTTGTCTTTGCTGTTTTCTATGATATCGGATACCAGCGTATCCAAAATGTTTCTTCCCAAAATTTTCATGGTCTTTTTAGGAAGATCATTTTTATTTAAAATTTTTGCGGCAATAGCGTCTTCTATATCATGTCGTAAGTATGCAAACCTGTCTGATAATCGGACAACTTTTCCCTCAAGTGTTTTGGGCATTGGCTGGTCGCTGCCGTGGCCTCCTATTCCTTCCAGCACTTCTTTGCAAAGATTTAGCCCTTTTCCGTCTTTTTCGAGGATTTCAACAATCCTTAAACTTTGTTCATGATGATAAAATTTTATTCCAAAATTCTTCTCTAAAATTTCACTTAATGCTTCTTCTCCTGAATGGCCAAATGGCGTATGACCCAAATCATGGCTCAAAGCTATTGCTTCTGTCAGATCTTCGTTTAAACAAAGAGCTCTTGAAATTGTTCTTGCAATTTGCGAGACCTCAAGCGTATGTGTGAGCCTTGTCCTGTAATAATCTCCCGCGGGTGATATGAAAACCTGCGTTTTATGTTTTAGTCTTCTAAAGGCTTTGCAATGAATTATTTTATCTCTGTCTTTTTGAAATGCTGTACGGTAATTGCATTCTGTTTCAGTTTTTTTTCTTCCTTCGGTATTGGAAGATAAAGAGGCAAAGGGAGAAAGGATCACTTTCTCCCTTTTTTCAATTTCTTCTCTGATAATCAGGCTATTGTCAACTCCTCAAGACCGCTTGGGCGGCTGCGAGCCTTGCGATTGGAACTCTGTATGGCGAGCAGCTTACATAGTTTAACCCTACATGGTGGCAGAATTCAACTGATTTTGCTTCTCCCCCGTGTTCTCCGCAAATGCCGACTTTAAGGTTCTTATTTGTCTTTCGGCCTTTTTTGACAGCCATTTCAATTAACTGACCAACTCCTTCCTGGTCAAGCACCTGGAAAGGATCATCTTTGTAAATGCCCATTTCGACATATGCCGGAAGGAATTTTCCTGCGTCATCGCGCGAAAGGCCTAGCGTCATCTGGGTTAAATCGTTTGTACCGCATGAGAAAAATTCCGCGACTTCAGCTATTTTATCAGCAGTTATTGCAGCCCTTGGAATTTCAATCATTGTACCAACCATATAAGCGACTTTTACGCCATATTTTTTCATAACTTCATTTGCTATGCGCCTTATTATGTCAACTTGGTTTTGCAGCTCTTTTACTTCGCCGACAAGCGGGACCATGATTTCAGGTTCAACTTTTATCCCTTTCTTTTTAAGTTCGCAAGCTGCTTCCATAATTGCCCTTGCCTGCATTTCTGTAATTTCAGGATAAATAATTCCCAAACGGCAGCCGCGATGACCCAGCATCGGGTTAAACTCATGGAGAGAGTCAATTTTTTGTTTAATTTTTTCCAGGCTTACTCCCATTTCATCAGCCATATCCTGTTGCTGCGGTGTTTCATGAGGGACAAATTCGTGCAGAGGAGGATCAAGAAGGCGGATTGTAACCGGCAATCCTTTCATAGCTTCAAAAATCCCTAGGAAATCCTCCTTTTGCATAGGAAGAAGCTTTGCCAGTGCTTTCTTTCTGTCTTCTACATCATCAGCTAAAATCATTTCGCGGACAGCTTTGATCCTGTCCCCTTCAAAAAACATGTGTTCTGTTCGGCAAAGGCCAATCCCTTCGGCACCAAAATCTCTTGCGACTTTGGCGTCTTTTGGAGTATCAGCGTTTGTTCTGACTTTTAATCTCCTGATCTTATCTGCCCACTTCATTACAGTTCCAAAATCTCCTGAAACTTCGGGGTTGATGGTAGGAACTTGTCCCTTCAT
>MEUB01000006.1 GCA_001771535.1 candidate division WOR-1 bacterium RIFOXYB2_FULL_37_13 | reverse complement strand
CGGTTCGTGAATGATTAAGTTACTGTCTACTTTTTGGGGGGAAGATCATTATCATTTCCCAAATGGTTGGTATTGTTCAATAGAAGCAATTGAGGGTTTGCTATTTTACTAAATCTGATAGCGGTAACACTGGTTAGTGACACTTCAGGTTTGTAGTTATCTATAGCAGCGCCATCAATCCACAATAAAACCTCTCTTATAGTTCCTGTATGAGCAAAGACAACTCCGAAATGCCCATAACATTGTGGAAGCACATTTTGTTGTAACGTATCTCTGACGCGTAGCATAAAATTGCGATAACTTTCTCCGCCAGGAGCTACAAAATTAATTCTATTTTTTGTCCATATTTCATATTCATTTGGAAAAGCTGTTTTGATAGTTTCGATTGAACCGCTAAAATCTCCATAATCAATATCTTGCAAACCAAAAAGAGCATGATTAACTGGCAAATAACGGCCAGTTGCGCAAAACGCCGTTTGTATTGCCCTTAAGGACGGGCTATAGAAAATTCGAGTTCCTTCACCAACCATCTCTAAAGGTTTTTTAAGTTTAGATGCTGCTTCTAATCCTTCAGACGTTAATGGGTCATAACTTGTCGCTCTCTGGATTCTTTTTGTAGTTGTGAATTGGGTGCTTCCATGGCGGATAAGAAGGATCACAGCTTCATCAGCTTTGATAGGTTTTCTTGTAACAGCTCTTGCGAACTCTAAATAAGTTTTATAAATAGGGTTGATCATTTTTAAACTTTTTATTTATGTTGCTGTGGGTAAGGATTCTCTTTTAGCATATTCATCTCCAATAATTTTTAGCGCAGCATCAATTGGAGTAAATATAAAGTCAAGCGCATCTAATCTTTCCGTTAATAAACTGGTATCATTTCCTCTTGGGGCTGCTTGAGCTTCAAATTTTATTGGAGAAATGTTGCTTACCGGAACACCAACAACGGTTGCAAGTCTTTGGCAAAGTTGATATTTTGTGATTTGATCAGGGCCGGAAAGATGGTATATACCGGAGCCATTTACTCCAATTATTTTTTTAATTGCCGAAGCAACATCATCAACAAATAAAGGTTTTCGCATTTGAACAGAATTTGCTTTTACCTGATTTCCTGATAAAAGTTTTCCAACAAGCCCATTGGGCATTCCTTCACCGTTGTATCCATATAAAAAATCAAATCTTAAGATTGACCAAGGAAGGCT
The DNA here is from genome assembly GCA_001771535.1 of candidate division WOR-1 bacterium RIFOXYB2_FULL_37_13. Classification (GTDB taxonomy): domain Bacteria; phylum Margulisbacteria; class WOR-1; order XYC2-FULL-46-14; family XYC2-FULL-37-10; genus XYC2-FULL-37-10. Next base: position 15,128 of record MEUB01000006.1, on the reverse strand, counting down.
AAGCAATTGAACGATGTTTTCTGCTTTGACTTTTAATTTCCCGTAATAATTAATTGGATCAGTAGGATCTTTTTCTCTATAAGGGGCTTTTTCTCCTCCATAGACATAGGTTGTTGAAATATAAATTAACTGTGCATTAATTTCTTGACAAGCCCCTACCACATGTTTTGTCCCTTCAACAATCAATTGTTGTGCTGCCTTTTTATTCGTTTCGCAATAATCAGGATCGGGGACTGCGGCTGTATGAATTACAATATTGGGTTGTATTTGTTCAATGTAAGCATGAACATCATAGCGATTTTTTATATCAAGATGATCAAGTTGTGGCCTTTGTCTCTGTGAGTATGTGCCATGGGTTTCTGTGCCATGGGTTTCATAGTTGGGGTTGGAGGCAAAAGAAGTAAATAAACTTCTTCCTAAAAACCCGGAGGCACCGATAATAAGTACTTTACTCATTTTTAAAATTTCCTATTCAACATTTTACAAAGCAATCGAATCTAATTCATATGTTGGATTCCACCCAGCATCGATTATAGATTGATCAAGTTGAGCAATAGGACTTTCTGCACAAATTTCACCTCTTTTAACAGCGCCAGATATTCCCGTATTAACTAGCAGGAAATGAAAGCCTGCCGTCAGGGCTCCAATACCATCTTCAAATAGATTATCTCCGACAAAAAGGGTTTCTTCTCTTAATTTAATCTTCATATCATATAAAGCCCTTTCTAGTGAAAAGAACATCCATGGACTTGGTTTACCGATTATTTCTGGTTGTCTTCCAGTTAAATCTGCTAAAGTCTTTGCCGTTGATTCGACACCGATAGAAAAACCACTTGGTGTTCTATCATGGAAATAAGGAACAATCCGATCTGGTGTAGTTAAAACAAAATCAGTTCTCTTATTTACAAAAAGTGCGTTTGCTGCTGCTTCCATAAGTGTCCTTTGAGCTTTTGAATTAGGGCTTTCACAAACAATAACAGCCCTTACATCTCTATAATCACGCATAGCTATTGTGGCAGGTAAAGGGTTAAGGCCAGCTTGCCTAGCATACCATTGACTTGTTTTGTCTCCAATGCATATTACGTTACGAGAACCCACAAAGAGATTGTTTTTAACATATTGGGCTAACATCATTCCCGAAGTGAATATTAACTCCAAAGGGATATTGATTCCTTGTGTCGCCCACTTTCTTTGAATGTCTTCAGGCTTATCTTGCGCAGTATTTGAAGCAACTCCGAATCTCTTCCCCTGAGCAAGAACCTCTTTCAATGTTGCTTCCGCAAATGGGTAAAGCCCAGTGCGCGTGCGAGTAACTCCATAGGCATCAAAAAAGAAAACCTTATGTGAGGCAATAAGATCTCTCATTGAAACATTTTTTTGAGTTGGAGGCAAACGGTGTAAAGGCCTTTCATTTATTGGAGGCCAAAAAGTCTTGCCAAAAAAACTAGGAGCTACTTCAAAAATATTCATACTCATTTTAAAAATCTCCAAATCAAGGTTTACGATTTTTGTTAATCAAAACCGCTAAACATCTGTTAAGCCGCTTTTTCTTTTTTCGTAAAGAAACTTGACATTAAATTATATGCTCCTTTAGCTACTCGGACTAAACCAAGGGCAGAAGTATCTCTAACATATTTAACTTCTGGGTTTGAACCTGGATCAATGCCATATAGTTTGGCTGTTGCTACGACGTAGTCAGCAAAGAGCATATCTATCCAAGGGATTAGTTCTGGAGTAATCTTTTCTGCCTCAATTAGAATACTTAGCATACCTAGGTCGCAAAAACGCTCAGCATTAGCTCCTCCTAACGCATTGGTTTCCTGCCCCAATTTCATCCCTCTATGAGCTTCATCAATAGGATCTATATTCTCATTTATCAGATGTGCTCCTGCCTTAGGAATAGTCGCTGATTCTTTGGTAAAGAGAAATAGTCCCATCATTTTTTCTGCATTTGCAAGTATTCCTTCAAGGGTTAAATGGGCATCGCGAGGTTGCCCAAGATACCTACTAACACTAAAGTTATTAACCCAACCAAGATTCGTTGGTTTATTTATTCCCTCCATTACAAACTGAAGTAAACTATCAAGTGTTGTCGAAAGAACAGGGGTATTTGATCCTAAATACATATGGTTTGTGTTTGGACGACTACGTTGAGATGCATAAGTAAATCTGGCAAGTAAAGATGGGGGTGATAGTGGGTCTGAAAAATCATAGGCTTTTGCTGCATCTTCAAAAGCTTGCCATATAGCATGTACATCAAGCCCAGCAACATAAGCAGGGGCTAAGAGAACAGGAGTCTTGATAAATCCATATCTTCCAGAAACATCATCTGGTAAGTCTAATCGTAAGTTACCATCCCTTTCAGCTAAGTCTCTGAGTGGCCCTGAATTAGCAAAAACAATTCTCTTGAATTCCATGGGAGTAAATTCATGTAGCTTAACTGTCTCTTCGGTTTTACCACTCCTTGAAAATTCCATATAGAGAGTATTCTCTGTATTCATATCTCTGGCCATTTCTGGGTGTTCTTCTATGAATGCGACAAATGCTGCTGGAGAGTCTGCCATTATCCAGTAAGTACCTGCTTCCTGATTATAATAAAAATCTTTGTTATGCATTTTAGCAAATGGATGATTGTGTTGTTCATTACCACCTATACCAGAATTAACAATATATTTTGGACCTCTTGTTCCAAAATGTTCTAAAATATATCTACTTATTTTGGGATTAACTTCAGCCATGAATTTATTATAATAATCCATTATCCCTTCGCGATACAAAGAAGGCAAGCTATCTGCAGCAACAAGTTCAGGGAGAGCCTTAAATAATTCTGTTAGTGGCTCTACCATTGCAGATGGAACAGGAACTTCTGTTTGAGAGATACCAATTTTTACTCCTGGTATAACTTGCCTTATTTCTTCTCCTGGTGCTAGAATTTGAAACGGAACCATTTCTGGTCTTTTTGCTTTTGCAGCAGCTCTAATTTCAGGAACATAAGCACCAATAACAGCAATATCTACTGCGCCTAACTCTCGCAATAAGTCAGCGGCTTCTCTTTTTGTCCCACCCATTTGTCTTGCCAAAGATTTGACGATTTTTTCAGCATCAAGAGAATTTCGCAAAGCCGAATCTAGTCTTTGTAATTGACGTTCACGCGGGACAGCTTCTCCAAGTAATGTTTTGGTTCCTGTTCCAAATTTTCGAATGGCAGCAGCTAAAATATTTTCTGCGAATCTTTCGAAATGGTTAGGGTCAACTCTATTGAAATTATCGTAGCCGCTTGAGGCTAATAAATCCTCTACTTCTTTTGGTTTGCAAGTCAAAGCTTCTGCAAGATTATCAACTAAGAGTTTTACATTTACAGCTCTAGCTACAGTCATATAAAATTTTTGACTAGATATTTTTTGATGAGGTACAGATACTCCTTGAGCCCTGAGCTTTACACCTACATTAGAAATTGCTACTACCATTTTCTTTTCCCCCTTTTAAATTTTTGAAAATTTTCCAATCATAACATTATCATCATTAATTTAAAAAAATTTCACATGATTTTTTTTGATTTCTATAGAATTAACAGAGGGGGCTGTAGGGAAGAATGACAAATGACAAATTAAAAATGTCAAATGGTGGAATCGCTTTGCGAAGTTGTATGGAAAAAAATCAACTTATGTTTTTTAATAGCCAATCATTAAAAATAGGATCTTCTATGCAATAAACTCCAGCCTTTTCCTTTTCTATAAGTCCTTTTTCCTGCAAATATAAGAGAGTCTTTGATGTTGTGCTTGATTCTAACGCTAATTTTTTTGATATTTCAGACGTGGTGCTGTTGACCCTTTTTGACATTTCCCTTAAAATATTTTTCTCGTTATCTGTCAAATTATGAAATTCTTCCTTAAATAAAATATTTCCTTCCTGCATCAAAAATTCTTCCATCCCATTTTCAATGTCGCTTACCTTTATTTTACTTGAGTTATTCTTTTGTAAGATTCTCCCTAAAAATTGGGCATAAAATGGATATCCTCTTGTTACTTTATATATAGCGTCCAAAGCTTCCAAATCAAATTTACTTTCTGTGAAATTTTGCATGAAAAGTCTTTTAATGCTTTCTTTGTCCAAAGGTTCTATCAATTTAACAATAAATTGCTTGTAAAAGGCTGAATTTGAAGATAAAACCGCCTGTCTCATAGTTGTTTTTATTGAGCCTGAAACACATAAGACAACATTTTTCGCATCCTCTAAAATAGTTCTTGTTTTTTTTATAATTCCTTCTCCTATTTTCGATCCATTGGTTTTAAGTTTTATTATGTCTGGAAATTCATCTATGAATAAAATGCATTTTTTATTAGTTTCAGCTGATAATTTCTCCATAAGAGAAAAAACATCCTCCAAGGATCTATCTGGGCTTTTATCAGCAGGTTGCTTGGCAATGGTGAAACTTATTAAATCTTTTACTGAAATACTTATTTTTAAATTATTAAGAATATCTCTTGCAAAGTTGAAAGGAATCAATGCGAGGTCTTTTGCCTTATGCTTAAGCTTTAAATGAGGAGCAAAGCAATCAATTGTTTTCTCATTAAGGCAGTCGCAAAAACCATTGACTGAGTTTGTTGATATGTCCCATACAGAAATATAAACAGGAACAATTTTTTTATCTTTCTTTAGGATTCTTTCTAATTCTTTAAATATAGAGGTTTTGCCAACTCGCCGTTTGCCATACAATGCATAGCCAAATTTAAGGCTCTTATCTCTTAGCGTGTCCAGCATCTCTTTTATTAATAATTCTCGATTGATAAAATTTTCATCTGTTACAGGAAGCAGTGTAAAACTCATAATATCCTCCAATTGATAAGTCTGTCACTGATAAGTGTATCACTGATAGACTTATCAGTCAAGGGGGGCTGGGTGGGCTACGAGTTGATCAGCTTCTCTTAATAGTCCTTCTATTCTATCAGCCGCAATATGACCAGCCATAAATAACTTCCATTGCGCTATCATCTGTGGCCAATACATCCTTGTCCCGGGAATGTGCAAAATGCCTTTTTCATTGCATAAATGTTCTAAAGCCAGACCAGGCATAGTATGGTCAAAAGCGACGCGAGAACCTTTTATTGCTTCTACAAAATCTTTTATGGCAAGGAGTTCATTTATTGTAAGATTAGTAACAGGAGTAGCATTTATAAACAGATCTTTTGGTTTCCGGTCATAAGGAGGTAACCCAAAAGCCTTTGCTCTTATCTCAGCCTCTTCCGAACGCCTGCCTGTAACCATAACTTGAATATCCATGGATTGAAGAACATTGACCACGGTACCAAGTACTCCTCCATATCCATAAACAACCGCAGTTTTTAATGTGATTTCATTCATTGCCGCCAATGTTTGTGCTTCTTCAATAGCAATACGAAATCCAACTGCATCGGTGTTGTAACCATACAATTTTCCATTTCTATTAACAACAGTATTAACCGATTTGACCCGTTCTGCTAATGGTTCAACCCAATCAAGAAAATGTCACATATTCACAATCTACATTTGCCAGTAGAAAAAAAACTTGATATCTCACCAAGGACGCTGGACGTCCCGATGTCGAAATTATCCTATTCATATTAAATCCCTTACCTCATTTGAGAAAAAATCATCAATCCCAGCTTTTCCTGCAATCCAAATTTCATTTATATATCGGCTTTTCCAAACAAAAATTTTACATTATTTTTTGGTTTTTCAAATTTACTCGAATTTCCGTGTCGCTAAAGATGAGGGGAGGGGATTAATTTTACTATGATATAATTGTAATATGTTTGAAAAGCCAAAAAAGCTATTATATTTATATTATGAAGATATTTTTAGTAAAATGGGTGAAAAAGGGATTAAATATCTTCTTATTGGAGGGGTTGCTGTCAATTTACATGGAATTCAAAGGGCAACTGGAGATATAGATCTTTTACTTGCAATGGATAAAGAAAATATTCTTAAGTTTGTTGATGTTACAAAAGAACTTGGCTTAGTACCTAAAGTTCCTATAAAAGCTGAAACTATAGCTGATGCTCAAAAGCTCAAACAATTAAGAGAAGAAAAAAATATGCAGGTATTTTCTTTTATGCATCCAGATAGCCCATATATTTGTATTGATATAATGACCGAAAATTATATTGCTGCGGGTCGTCCCCAGGATATAGCAGATATTGAAGCTTTGGAAAAATATGGGGAACGAGAATGAGTGATAAAAAAGGTTATAGATATGTTTATTCCAGAGAAAAGGCAGATGCTTATCAAAAACTTTCAGTAGAGCAGAGACTTGAATGGTTGGAAAAGATGAATCGGTTTTTATACAACTTTATGCCTCAAGAAGCTAAAGATTTCAAAGAAAAATTGCAGAAAGGTGAGATTTAAGAAACCCGCCTCCCCCCAACTCTTTTAAAAAGATGAGGGGAGGATAAATCACACTAAATTATTTTATCTGTTGGAATCCCTTGATCTTCTTGTATTTGCAAAAACATCGCCCTGTTGTACTCAACTGCCATCCTTTCAGTTGTCGCAATTTCTTTGATTGCGGCTTGATTAGTTTCAGCAGTTGCAACTCTTGGATTTCTTAAATCTTGATAACCTCTAAGTTGATTAGCAGTTCCCGATGGTCTTACATTTGACCATGAGCCATCCGAGTAAGTGGATTTAACTCCTTGATCTGGAGGATTAACCATTGAACCAATTGGATATTTATTAGTTCTGTAGGCAGTTACACCTGCAACAACTCTGTCACCAATTTTGACTGTTTCTCCACGGAGGAAGGCTTTTTCTCTATCAACAGCCCAATTAAGTAATAACTGTTTCATTTGTGTGCCTGTTGGCCCTGTCCAGGGAGTTTCAGGTAAAGGAAGCATGGATGAACCAATGTAAGTTCCGATCTTTCTAGACATCTCGACGACATAATCTAAATAGTGCATATTCCTAGATTTTAGATATGCAAATAATTCTAGAGTTAATAAGCTTGCTAAAAATCCATCCTTATCTAATATCCATCCATTATGTCCTAATCTTTGCCCATGCAATGGCGCACTTCCAAATATTCCAAAACCATTGCTTTCTTCATTGACGGAATCGTTATGCAAACCTTGATCCGCAAAGACCCTCCATGCGTCCGCGGCATAATTCATACCAACTATAAATCGGCTGTCAGCTTCGGGAACATTAAGTTTTTGCCCTGTTTTTTCATCTTTCATTAATCCTTTTACTGCGATACCAAAATGCCTTGCAACAAGCTCTATCATGTCTGTAGTTGCATGAGAAAGCATAACATATCGCTTTTCAAGATTAGGGATATTTCCTCCATTTTGTTCTGCCATTGCTGAAAATCTGTAATAGTTTAATACTGACCAATGGAGATTAGCTTTAATTAAAACCCAATCTGCTCCGCCGAAAGCTTCTTTATATAATCCATGCAAGGCAAGCATTAATGCTGCGCGATCTGCATCAGGGTCGTGAGACATCATTCCAGCATTCAAAAGTAAAAGAGCGTCTTTCCCATACTGGGTTTCAAATTCATTAAAGAAAACTCCCGCGCCAAAAACATCTCCTGGATCTGGCATTTTGTTCCCAAAAGGTAGAAATCTTCCATCCGGGGAAAACAAAGAATCAACAGATAGGAAATTTTTAGGTTTTATTCCAATATTCATTGCAACATCACGAAAAAGATTTCCACCAGCTCCATTAAAAGCTGAATATCCCAACACCAATTTCGGAGCCATGTCCCTCAATAGAGTGGGGTTAATAACAAGTTCAAGCATTGCACCGCGATGTTGTTTTTCAACATCTAACAAGGGAGCACCGTGATAACCTTTGTTTTGTACAGGTGTTTTCCCGCCAATATATACCAATTGACCCGGCTTTGCATCATCAAGACTACCCGCAACTTTAATATCTTCCCAACGAAGTTTATTAATTTCTTTTACAGTTTCTCTTCTCTCTTCTGGTCCCGCTTGAGAACTGTCCCCTTTAAAGAATTTAAATCCATTATCTTTTCTGCCATTATGTGAAGCTGAAATATACATTCCAACAGCACCCTCAATATTTAATGTTCCTTCTGGTGATACTGCTTCTCCATCATAAGTTGAAAAAGTAGCTCCCCTGGAGCCATTAGATACAATTTTAACTTTTCCTTGAGTGATAGCATGCATCAAAAGTGGGAAAGGACACTCTTTATCTGCTAAAAACACCTGCATATCATTTGCTATTGCGATTCTTGCTAACATTTCAGCAAGTTGAAGATTCCCAACTCGTGGATCACAGCCAATAACAATACGTTTTTCACCTGCTGTTTTCATGCGGTGAATGATACCCTGAGCAACCCTGGCAACAGTTAACTCATTAATCCAATTAGGGCCTCTAAGCCGTGGTATTTCTAATCCATTTTTGAAAACTTTAAAAACATCTTCTTCAGTTCTGTGGGCAACTCCTCGAACACCCGCTGTTCCGAACATCTTGTCTGCATAATGTGCATCAATTAACGAATTCCACTCTTGATTTAAAATTGAATTTACAATTCCATCTCTGACAGAAGGACACAATCTGTATATATATTCATTGGTTAGCAATTCTCTGATAGAATCAATTGCTGGTAAGGAGGCTACATAAGTTTCTTGAGACAAATTTCTTATAGCAAGCTCGGTTTGTAAATAATGTTTAATTCCGAGGGTTGCTACTCTTAGAGCTTGTTTTATTGTAAGCGTTCTTTGTTCGTTTAATGTCCCATATGTTCGACGTCCTCCTCTGAACACAAAATCTCTAACCTTCCCTGGAAGCAAGGCTCCTGTTCCCATCTTAATTTCCCCCTTTTAAATTTCTGAAATTTTTCGGTCTATTTTTTCTCGAAACATATTTTTAAAAATTTCACTTTAATTTCAAGAAAAACTATTTCCTTTTGCCATTATTGAAAATAATAGTTCTACAAGAAATGTAGGATTATAAGTCTTTGCTCCTTTGCTGGTCAAAAGGACTATTTTAGACCCTTCTGAAGGGTTACTCCTGCATTTTTGCATTAAAGATTGACTAGCATTTATAATTGTCATTAAATTCTCTTGTATATACTTCTATATTTATTTTTCATAATTTCACTTGAATTTGTCTTTTAACTTATGCTAGCATATATACAAAAGTTTATGGTGAAAATATCTTTTTGTTCACATGCGGAAGAAAAATTTAATTTATTAAGGGGGTAATATTTATGATTTTTTGGATATTGTTGGGTGTTATTGTTTTGGCGGTTGTTTGGGTGATTACGATGTATAACGGGCTTGTTAAATTAAAGGTTCGGGTTGAAGAGGCATGGGCGGATATTGAGGTTCAGTTGAAGAGAAGATATAACCTTATACCAAATCTTGTAAATACTGTAAAAGGTTATGCTACGCATGAAAAAGAGCTTTTTGAAAATGTGACAAAAGCTCGTGCCAATGCGATGAACGCGCAAGGGGTAGAAGAAAAAGGGAAAGCAGAAAATATGCTTTCAGGAACTCTCAAATCTCTTTTTGCGGTCGCGGAAAATTATCCAAACTTAAAAGCAAATGAAAACTTTTTAAGTCTTCAAGCCGATTTGACCGATACGGAAGACAAAATTATGTATTCAAGAAGATTTTATAACGGAAATGTAAGAGATTTAAACACAAAAATCCAGATATTCCCTTCAAATATTATCGCGAACTCATTTGGCTTTAAAATGAGAGAGATGTTTGAAGTTGAAAATGCGGAAGAGCGTAAAGCGGTAGAGGTTAAGTTTTAACCCTTACTCAATCATGAATTTATATAGTCAAATAGATTCAAATAAGCGCAAAACTATGATTTTTATCATAGGCTTTATCCTTTTTATAACCGGTCTTTCTTGGGTCATTGGAATGGCTTTGGATGTTGGCGGATCCAGTTTTCTTGCCATTGCGGCCATAATCGCGATTATCATAAGCGTCATTGCTTATTATGGTAGTGATAAAATGGTTCTTGCCATAGCAGGCGCGAAAGAGATTAAAAAAAGCGACAACCCCGAACTTTATCGAATAGTTGAAAATCTCTGCATTGCGGCAGGGCTCCCTCAACCAAAAGTGTATATAATAGAAGACTCTGCTCCAAATGCGTTTGCAACCGGACGTGATCCAAATCATGCGGTTGTTGCTGTGACTTCCGGTCTTTTGGACAAACTGGAAAAAGTTGAGCTTGAGGGTGTTATTGCTCATGAATTGTCTCATATTGGCAACTATGATATGAGGCTTATGACAATTGTTTCGATTCTGGCAGGGACAGTTGTCTTGTTGTCAGATTTATTTTTAAGGTTTACATGGTGGGGTGGAAGAGGGCGAAAGAGTAGCAGGGAAGGCAATGGACAGGTTCAACTTATTATTTTTATTCTTGCAATAATATTGGCGATTCTATCTCCAATCATCGCGCAGTTGATCAAATTGGCTATTTCGCGCAAGCGTGAGTTTTTGGCTGACGCATCATCCGCTATGATTACAAGAAATCCTGAAGGATTGGCTCGCGCGCTTCTGAAAATTTCCGCGGATACTGAATCTCTTGAGGTTGCGAACAAGGCGACTGCTCACATGTATATTATAAGCCCATTTAAAGCTGTAGGAGAAAACAAAGTTGGTTGGCTGACGAGCCTTTTTTCAACCCATCCGCCGATTGCCGAAAGGGTAAAAGCGCTTCGAGGGATGTAGTCTATCTCCCGCTCTTCTTATCCGCAATAGCCTTATACTTTTGAACGCCTGGTTGAATGAATGGATTTTGCCCAAGCAGTAATCCGCTTAATGCGATTGTATTCATTTCAATTTGATACAATTGACCGATTGTAAAAGCCGAAAGATCAGGCAGCGTGTAGGTCATACAAGGGACACCACCTTCAACATGCGCTTCGAGTAGCCCCTCTACAAATGCGTTGTTTGCAAAACTTAAATTCTTGCCATCTAAATATTCAACAGGAGTCCCTTTGCTTTGAATTTTCATGTCAATCCCCTGATCGGAAACCATTAAAAATGTTTCAATAATATTTCTCTCTCCTTCTTGTATCATCTGTCCGATTGAATGAGCGTCTTGTGTATAAAATACAGGGAATATCCAAAGCCCTTCGCCTTTTTTCCCTTCGCTTTCAGGTCCAAGTTGTTGCATCCATCCAGCAACCCCTTTTAGATCATAAATTCCGGTAGAAATAAGCTCAATCTTTTTGTTTAATTTTTTATGGGCGATAAATCGGATAACTGCTCTTTGCATGGCGATGTTTTTTTCAAAAGGGAGCGTTCTTGTCTGTTCTTCTCCAAATTTAACACCAGAAATAAACTTTTCAATATCGATTCCCGCCATAGCAAGTCCAAACAGGCCGACAGGGGAGGTTACAGAAAATCGTCCGCCGACATTATCAGGGACATCAAAAGTTTGATACCCTTTTTCACCTGCCAGTTTTTTTAGTGCCCCTTTTGCCGCGTCTGTTATTGCGACAATAAGATCGGATGGATTTTTTACTTTCTTTTCCATCAAGTTTTTCATAATAGCAAAAGCGATCGCAGGTTCAACTGTGCCGCCTGATTTTGATATAACATTCAGACCGATTTTTCTGTTATCCAAAAGTTTTAAGATTTTGGAGATATATGAGGGATCCATATGGTTGCCCAAAAAGAAAATTCTAGGAATACCGTTTCGTTCCTCTTTTGAGAAGAGGTTAAATAATTCCAGGTTGCCGACAACAGCTTCTATTGTAGCTTTGGTTCCAAGATATGAACCACCGATGCCGATAGAGACGAAATCGTCAATCTTGTTTCTCAACTCTTCCGCGGATTTTTTTATATCTAAAAGCTTATCACTTGAAATAAAGGGGCTTTCTGTTTTCCAACCGGTCATTACGATCTCTTTGTCTTTAAGTAGAGGGTTTTTCCCTTCAAGAATAATATCATGGAGCCGCTCAACTTTTTTTGACTCTTCATTAAACGAGGCAGGATTAATATTCCCGAATTTGCTGTAGTCTAATTTTATTGTTTTGTTTGACATTATGTTTACTCCTGTTAATATAGTCTTGTTGAACCTTTATAATTAAAGTATAATTCTATTATGATTAAAAATCCAGAACTTGTTGTCAGGCATTGGCTGGAACAATCTAAAGAAGATTTGTTGTCCGCAAAAGCATTGCTTAATGCGCATAGATATACCTGGTGCGCTTTTATATGCCAACAAACATTAGAAAAATGTTTAAAGGCTATATATGTCAAAGAAAAAAAATCAATACCACCATATATTCATAAATTAGAAAGACTTTGTCAAATATTGGAAATCGATTTACCGAATGATTTATTGGAAAGTTTGATTGAGATAGATAAGTATTATATTGCAAGCAGGTATCCCAGTTATGTAGAAAAGTTAAATATTAAAAAATTAGATCAAGCAAAGAAATTGTTCAGTAAAACAGAGGAGATATATCAATGGCTAATAAAAAAACTAAACTAAAAAAAAACATTAAATCTTTTTTAGAAGAATTTAGCAAAATTGGGACGATAAACCAAGCTATCCTTTTTGGCTCCTATGCAAAAGGGACATCCCAAAAATGGTCGGATATTGATTTAGCTATAATATCAAAGGTTTTTGAAAATAAAAATAAATTTCAGCGGCTTGTCATGTTGGGTAAATTAGCATGGAAATCAAAAACAACAGAAATTGAAGCATTGGGATTTACTCCAAAAGAGTATAAAGAAAATAATGAGCTTGATATCTTAAGCGAAATAAAAAGAACAGGTAAAGTCATTTATAGCAAAAATTAAAACTATGCTTCTGGCGGCGATGCGCTGGGCATGAATCCTGCGAATTTATCAAGAATGCGCAACTGTAATAAAACTATATTTTTTTACCATCTTTACCTAAGAAATCTATCGGAATTTCTTGTTTTTGTAGGGGAATAGAGATCATTGGGTTTTCAGGAAATAGTGGTTCTATTTTTCTTTCTGCAAGTTGAGGGTCTATTTTTTTTTTGAAATTTCACCCATACAGCGATTTAATCTTATGCTGGGGTGTATGCAATCAAATCAATTCGTTTGATTGACAAGAAAAAGAACAATATTGTATACTAAATAAACAAAGAGGTGATCATATGTTTAATGAAAACATCCTTTTAAATCGTATTACAGTTGATCCGAAAATATTTGGAGCTAAGCCGATTATTAGAGGAATGCGTATTAGCGTAGAGATGATTTTGGGTCAATTATCGCAAGGTATGACAACGAAAGATATTATCAAAGATTATCCCAATTTAGAACCTGAAGATATTTTTGCTTGCCTTGCTTATGCACATACTATACTTGCAAATGAATCAATAGAAGAGATTAGAGTTTCTACATGAAATTTCTTATTGATAGGGGATTAGAAAGTTATGCCAAAAAAACAAATCAAAAACATAGCGGTTGTGACTCCCGGCGGTGATGCTCCAGGGATGAATCCTGCAATAAGAGCGGTTGTCCGTTGTGCGATTTCCAGCGGGCTTAATGTTCTTGGGGTAAAAAGGGGATGGCAAGGGCTTATAGACGGAGATATTGTTGATTTACACTTGAAATCCGTAAGCGGAATTATAAGCAAAGGCGGGACGATTCTCTTAACACATCGTTGCCATGAATTTAAAGAGAAAACTGTTCGCCAAAAAGCTTATGAGAATTTAAAGGCTTTCAATATAGATGCCATGATTGTAATCGGAGGGGACGGCTCATTAAAGGCGGCTTATCAAATTTATAAAGAGACAAAACTTCCAATCATCAATATTCCGGCTTCTATTGATAATGATATTTACGGAACAGATTATACCATCGGATTTGATACTGCCGTAAATACAGCAGTTAATGCAATCGATAAAATAAGAGACACCGCAACTTCGCATGAAAGAATTTTCATAGTTGAAGTCATGGGACGAAATAGCGGCTCAATCGCAATAGATGTTGGCATTACCTGTGGGGCGGAGGCAATTTTAATTCCTGAAATCCCTTTTAATCTTGACGATGTCACAAAAAAATTAAAACAAGGGGAGCAGAGGGGCAAATCAAGTTTTATCATTGTTTTGGCTGAAGGGGCGGGGCATGCTCATGATATCGCCGAGAAAATAAGCAAAAAGACAGACCTTGAGGTGAGGGTTAGTATTTTAGGCCACATGCAAAGGGGAGGAAATCCTACCGCGTTATCCCGAGAGGTGGCCTGCAAGCTCGGTGCCGCGGCAGTAAGAGCCTTACTTGACGGCAAAACTTCTATAATGGTTGGCATGTTGTCTGATAAAGTTGTAGATACACCTACAAAAATTGCCGTCAAACGTAAAAAAGATATCGATAGGGATGGCTATAAGTTGGCTGAAATCCTATCAGCTTAGTTGTTGTCAATTAGTCAACTTATTAGAAATAGACTTACATATCTGACCCACTCTTTGTATTGAAAGTGCACTTTTATCTAAAATTGCTTTAAGTTCCTCTTCTACATGTTTATCTTCTACATGTTGATCTATCAACTCATCAAGAATGTATCTGTAATTTTTTAATTTAATCCCGTTTCTAGTAAACTCAAAAAGCATGGAAAATAAATCAGGTATTTGGTCTTTAAGGTTATTAAGAAATGTTATTTCATCGTCATTGAGGCCTTTTTGTGCATAGCGCGTTATTCCACATCGTAGGATATCTTGACTTCCTGCCATAATTCCTACTTCTTCTGCAGAAAGATCGTCTTTTGTCAGGCAGGACAATATAAATTCGAAAAGATGCTTTTCTGCAGGGGTCAGTTGCTGATCAATTTTCGTACTACTTTCTTTTGCTATTAAAACATTTTCTGGCGTAGAAGCTGTGTAATTACCAGAAATTGCTCTGGGATTTCTCATGTCTTCCATGCTTACTGTTTGGAGTTGTCTTTTCCCTTTTGGATTTCCATAACTGTCTAAATAAGTACAACAGGTAATAAAGTGATGCTTTAGAATTACCTTGAGGTAACCATCAAATCCATTTCTTCCTTGGTTTTCCAGGGAATACGTTTTAGCGGCAAGAAGTACCTGTTCCCTCCCTTTGGAGTGCACCCTTATAAGTGGAACGATTTTGAGCTAAGATTAGAACGATCTGGCATATCATCTTGAGCTATGTTTTTTAAAGATTCCT
>MEUB01000005.1 GCA_001771535.1 candidate division WOR-1 bacterium RIFOXYB2_FULL_37_13 | reverse complement strand
CCTGCAAACTGTAAAAATAACAGTAACAGATACCGGCTACGGGATTTCAAAAGAAA
The DNA here is from genome assembly GCA_001771535.1 of candidate division WOR-1 bacterium RIFOXYB2_FULL_37_13. Taxonomy (GTDB): domain Bacteria; phylum Margulisbacteria; class WOR-1; order XYC2-FULL-46-14; family XYC2-FULL-37-10; genus XYC2-FULL-37-10. Next base: position 16,315 of record MEUB01000005.1, on the reverse strand, counting down.
CCTTGAAAAAGCTTTTTGATCCGTTCTTTACCACAAAACACGGAGGCACAGGCCTTGGGTTGACAATATCAAAAAATATTATCGACGGACATGGGGGCACAATATCAATAAATTCTGCCCCAGGAAAAGGGACAACTTTTACGATAATCCTGCCGGTAAAACAGAAGATTTAGACTGTGAAATTTATTGTTTAAGATTTTTTAATCTGTTGCATAATATATTGCAGTCATGTTATAGTATTTAAAATTATAAAAAAAGGAGCAAAAAAATGACAGCAGAAAGATCCGAATATAAAGGGAAACCGATGATTGTGCTTAAAAGAAGCGAGGATGAAAAATTTCCTTTTTCTTTTGGCATGACAAAAGCAAAAATGATATTAGAAAATATAGAAGAGATAAAAAAGTTTGTAGAAGAAAACGACAAAGCTCAACAGTAATCGCCAACAAAAAAGAGTTGCGTGTAATAGATTATATATCGGATTGCGGGCTATTATTTCTCGTTTAAAATAGTCCTTTAAGAGCCGTTCGCGGCCAAAGGCAACATTCAGGCATCAACCATACTTTATTTTCAAGAAAATTATATAAAAACACAATATTAATGTAAAACTATTGGCTAAGATTACCGGTAAAGAATTAAGCAAAACACCATACACAGTCCAAAGTATAAGTCCAAATATAAAAATAATGTACATTACCAAAGAAATATCTTTGGTATGTTTAGTCTGATAAACCTTGAACACCTGAGGCAAAAATGCAACAGTCGTCAAAACAGCGGCAGTTATTCCTATTATAAAAAGGTAATCCATAATCTTTAAGTTAACATATTGATATTACATGTCAAGAGTAAATTTAACCTGTTTATTTAATCCCTGTTTCGTTCTCTATTTTTTCATCAAAAATTTTCAAGAACCTTCCCAAAAACTCATCTGGATCAATCTTATCTTTAGCCAACAATTTAATTGATGTCGCATTTAGTCCGACAGGAAAATCTATTGTATTTAAATTCACCCCGACTCCTATAATAAGAGCCTCTTTGGTCTTTTCAGCTAATATTCCGCAAATCTTGCGACCTGAAACAAGAACATCATTTGGCAGTTTTATTTCAGCAGAAAGGCCATATTCTAAAAGGACAAGAACAACAACTTTGGCTGTAGATTTTGTAACAAACAAAAGATCGTTAACATCTTTATCTGACTTTAAAATTAAAGAGAAATAAAGCCCTCCATCCGGAGAAAACCATAAATTGCCAGGCTTTCCCCTCCCCTTTCTCTGTCGTTTTGCAAAAATAACAGTACCAGTTTCTACAAAAGAAGCAATACGCTTTGCTTCATCCTGAGTAGAATCTATCGTATCAAACTTTAATATTGTATGTTGCATACCCTTGGCATCCCAAAAAGAAAAAGCCCTTCAACTGCGAAGGGCTTTTTAAAAAAGCTTTTAACCCGTTAACAACAATTAAAACTTATAAACCAACCCCATGGCCGCCAAATCTGTAGTTTCGCTGATAGTAGGATCCTGTTCAACGCGATAAAAGGTGTTTACCTTGGTTGAAGGAGCAACTTCATAAGCAAACCCGACTTGCCCTGTAGCTCTCGATTTTGCCTTGTCTGCCCCGTATCCATAGTCAGAAGATAACCTCAAATCTCCCTTGCCTTCAAACTCCAGTTTTTCACCCATTTTTTGGGAAATTTTTCCACCCAAGTTTACTGTTCCATTTTCAAGCGGCCTGTCAAAGAAATCAAGCCCTGCTATATCAAATTCTTCAGCACTTAAATTATCGTATATAAAAGAAGATCCTACTTTTGTACCGCGAAGTACAACATCAAGTCCGCTACTCAGGGCATTTGCAACATCCAGCTCTCCCCCCACCAACCATCCGGTAGAATTAGAAGACCCAATACCCAGAGTTGTTTTAACCCCGATTGTTTCAGATACAGGAGCAAAAAGACCAACCATTCCCCGCAAATCTCTTACACCACCTGAGGTAGGATGCTTGGCATAATAATCTCCTTTTGCGGTAAGTTTAAGGGTTTCTATAACAGGAACCCCTTTAAAATTATAAGCAATTGAGCCTGTAAGGAGGCTGGTTGCGCTTACACCTGTGTTGGTTTTGGCAGCTTGCTTATATCCACCCATAACATCAAATCCCAAAAGGTTTGTACCTATACCTACGCCGGAGTATAATCCTTTATAAACAATTCCTGTTTCAGAAGGAATAAAGCCGGTGGCATCCACATGTTGAAGATCTCCATTCCCCATCGCGAATTCAAGGTTAAGAGGATTTTCAACTCCGAAATCGGAAAGAACCGTATCCATAGGATTAATCTTTACAGTCCCCAAAACATTTATCATCTCCGTAGCCAAATCTCTTGTTGTTCCGCCAAACCCCGAATCTAAAGTATCAAATTTAACCTTTAAAGATGTCGCCTCATCAAAATCATAATTCATTTCAGTTTTTAAACGATAAGCCATTGCAGGGCCACGGCTGTTGACATTCCCTCCTGTAGAAAGAAGGTTCCCTATTTTGCTTATCATTTCATATTCGCCGGTAATAGGCATACCTTCGCTTTTGCGCACTTTGGCAATTTCATTTTTAAGGGCATTAAGTTCTGTTTGAATGTTCGACATATCCATGTCAGGCAGCTTATCAGCTAATTTAGCTAAAAAGACAGCCGTTTCATATCTTGTTATATTTTTACTGCCGCGAAAAGTTCCGTCAGGATAACCTGTTGTTATCCCTAGACGAACTAGGTCGTAGACAGATTTTGCCGCCCAGTGATCGGCAGGCACATCTTTAAACTTCACCTCAGCAAAAGCCGCGGCAGACATTACACCAACAATCAACGTAAACATTAAAAAACTTTTAAAAACTTTTATCATTAAATTTTCCTCCTTATTTGATTTTCCTGCTAAACAATATAATACAAAATATATCGGTATATCTATGAAATTTAACATAATTTAAAATCTCTTGTCAAGGAGATTACATAATGTATAATTAACTATTATGAGAATAGTACTGGCACTTTTTTCGGCATTCCTTGTTGGATCCGGTCAAATGTTAAAAGGCGAAGCTGAAAAAGGGATCAAATTCATGCTTACTTTTTATTTCTGCCTTCCGATACTGCTTTACGTTACGCTCGCTTTCTCCGGCGGATTATTTCTTATTGTATTGGGAATAACAGTTATTTTTGCAATTATATTTTGGGGTTACAACATTTGGGATGCCGCAAAAGTAGAAAAAACGGATAAATCATGAAAAAAGCTGTCTTTATAATTGCACAGAAAATGTTTCGCGACGAAGAGTATAAAGAACCAAAAGACATTCTGGAAAATGCCGGTGTTAAAACACAAACCGCGGCAACAAAGGCAGGGTCTGCTGTCGGCAAATTTGGAATGACCACAAACGTTGATTTAATTCTGCAGGATGTGGAGCCTGCCGAATATGATGCCGTAATTTTTGTAGGGGGACCAGGCTCACGGCAATATTTTGAAGATAAAGAAGCCCATAGGATTGCAAGAGAAACAATTTCCAAAAATAAAATTCTGGCTTCAATCTGCTCATCTGTTGGAATTCTTGCAAACGCGGGCGTATTAAAAGGAAAAACTGTAACTTCATTTTCAGCTGAAACTGAACTTATAAAAAGCAAAGGGGCAATTCATACGGGAAAAGGGCTGGAACAGGATGGGACTCTCATTACTGCCGATGGGCCTGCCCACGCAACAGCTTTTGGTGAAGCGATACTAAGAGCTATAAATCAACACTAACTCCCGTATCAACCGCTTCCACAAGAAAACTTTGAGGATAAAGCTTTTTTATATTGCTATAAATTGTTTGGGCTTTTTTCTTGTCTGAAATCATGCCAAAAACAGTTGAGCCAGACCCTGACATTAAAGATTGCTCACACTTAAGCTCTAAAAGTTTTTTCTTGATTTCTCCAATTTCAGGATATTGCGGCAAAACAACCTTTTCAAGATCATTTCGCAAATTTAAGGTTCCCTCTTTTAAGGCTTTATCAATATAATTTTCTTTTTCTATAAAAGATTTATCAAACTCTTCATAAACTGACTTTGTTGATATGGCAAGGCTGGGCTTAACCAAAACAAATAGCAACTTTTTACTATCGAGTCTCTCCACAAGCTCCCCCCTCCCTCGGCATCGACACAAGCCGCCAGTTAAACAAAAAGGAACATCAGAACCTATTTTAGCCCCTAAGTCCAAAAGCTCATCTTTAGATAATTTTGCGTCAAATAGTTTATTAAGGCCAATCAGCACCGCCGCAGCGTCAGCAGAGCCTCCTGCCAAACCGGCGGCAACAGGAATGTTTTTTTTAATGCGCATCTTTATGCCAGACTTAATGTTAACTTTGTCTAAAAATAGCTTAGCAGCTTTAAAAGCTGTATTTTGCTCATCCGTCGGAATGGAATAATCACTCAAAGAAAGATCAATCCCAAAATCAGCATTTTCAAGAAAAAGCTCATCATGAAGAGAAACAGAAGACATTAAAGAATCAATCTCATGATAACCGGAAGAAAGCTTTCCTATGACTTGAAGGATAAAATTAATCTTTGCAAAAGCATAAAGCTTTATCATTATTAATACTTCTTATGCAGGAAAAATAAAAAATTACTTGGTCGCGGACAGCTTCATTAATTTTGATTTTTTCCGGGATGCCGCCTTTTTTGAAATTATATTCTTGCTTGCGGCTTTATCAATAGTTTTTACGGCTGCGCGGACAGCTTCCGCAGATTTTGTTTTTAAAGCTTCTTTAACGCTTTTCTTTATCGCATTTTTATATACAAGGTTTCTTGCTCTATTCCTTTTTGTGATTTTTATTCTCTTAATCGCGGACTTAATATTTGCCATTAACCCCTCCTTAAAAATTTTCAGCCTTGACAAGGTAAATTATCAAGTTATATAATTTTAACATATGTAAAATTTTCTGGCAACTGGTTCACTTTTTATTCCGCACTATATATTGTATTCCCAAGGAAAAAAATAAATGGGCAAGATATCGATTCACGAGTGGTTTTCAAAAAAACAAAAAGAAAAACAGCAGCAAAATAGTTCTAGCGAAAAGCTGAATATCCCCGATAATTTGTGGATAAAATGCGTCTCCTGCAAAACCGCATTATACGCCAAAGAATTAAAAGAGAATTTAAATGTTTGCCCAAAATGCGGTTATCATTTCAAGCTTTCCGCGCTAGAAAGAATCAACCTGCTTATTGATGGAGGTTCCTTTAAAGAGCTCTCCCCTACTCTTAAAGCCACCGACTTCTTAGGTTTTTTTGATTCCAAGCCATATGCAAAAAGGATAGAAGACGCCATTTTAAAATCATCTTTAAATGAAGCTATAGTCATAGGCGAAGGATTAATTGAAAACATTAAAACATCTTTGGGTGTTATGGAATTTTCTTTTATGGGCGGGAGCATGGGATCGGGAGTTGGAGAAAAATTTACGCGAATGATTGAACACTCCATAGAAAATAAAATTCCCGCGGTTGTTGTCACTGCTTCCGGAGGAGCCCGAATGCAGGAAGGAATTATGTCCCTTATGCAAATGGCAAAAGTATCCGCGGCCTTAGGGCGGCTAAGAGAAACAGGATTGCCTTACATTGTTGTATTAACAGATCCAACAACAGGAGGGACTACGGCAAGTTTTGCAATGCTGGGAGATATCCAAATTGCCGAACCGGAAGCATTAATAGGGTTTGCGGGTCCGCGGGTTATAGAACAGACAATAAGGCAAAAGTTGCCGAAAAAATTCCAACGTTCAGAATTTTTACTTGAGCACGGAATGATAGACTTGATTTGTGAAAGAAAAAATCTGAAAGGAACATTAAGCAAAATACTTAAATTCTTTGTTGAATAATTTTGGAGATAAGATGAAACAAAACTTTGACGAAATAAAAAATCTGCTTCCTTTTGAAAGCCATCTAAAAGATTTATTTAAAAAAATAGAAGAGCTAAAAAAGCTGTCTGAAAAAGAAGAGGTTAATTTAGAAGAAGAAATCCGTATGGTCAGAAAAAGGATAGACGCCATGCGACAGGATATTTTCAGCAAATTAACGCCGCTTCAAGTCGTACAAGTAGCACGATTTATAATGCGGCCAACTACGTTGGATTATATAAGCTTAATTTTTGAAGATTTCATCGAACTCCACGGTGATAGGAATTTCAGCGATGACGCTGCAATTGTCGCAGGCATAGCCAAACTCGACGGGAGATCAGTTGTAGTAATAGGCCACCAGAAGGGACACACAACAAAAGAACTCATAGCCCGTAATTTTGGAATGGCAAATCCTGAAGGTTACAGGAAAGCTTTAAGAATTATGAGAATGGCAGTGCGGGCAAACAAACCGATTATCAGCCTTATAGATACAAGCGGAGCCTATCCCGGGCTTGGCGCCGAAGAGAGAGGCCAAGCTGAAGCAATTGCGAAAAACTTAAGGGAGATGGCTGTTTTTACTGTTCCGTTTATAAGCATAATAACAGGAGAAGGCGGAAGCGGCGGCGCCCTGGGAATAGCCATGGGAAACCGTGTACTTATGATGGAGTACTCGATTTATTCTGTAATATCCCCTGAAGGATGCGCTTCTATTTTGTTTAGAGATGCCACAAGAGCCCCTGAAGCCGCAAAAGCTTCAAAGATTACAGCAAAAGACCTCTTGGAATTTCGTGTAATAGATGAGATAATAAAAGAACCTGTCGGTGGAGCACATAACAATTACAAAGAAGCCGCAGCCAATGTTAAAGCAGCCATATTAAAACATCTCAATGAAATTTCAAATTTTTCTTCGCGTGAATTAGTCGCGGATCGTTATAACAAATATAGGAATATGGGTATTTTTGTAGAATAGCATCAGGCCGAAGTGGCGGAACTGGCAGACGCGCACGACTCAAAATCGTGAGCTCCTTGCGGGCGTGAGGGTTCGACTCCCTCCTTCGGCAGTTTATTTGGGCCGCGGTGGCGGAACTGGCAGACGCGCATGATTCAGGTTCATGTGGATAACACCTTGGGAGTTCAAATCTCCCCCGCGGCAGGAACAGGGATAAGAATTAGGAAGAGGAATTAGAGAGAGAAATTAGGAGGGAAAAATGGATATAGTAGAATTGGAACGAATGACTTTGCAGGATTTATACAGCATAGCAAAAAAACTGGAGGTTCCTGGTTTTCGACAATTAAAAAAGCATGACTTAATATTTAAAATATTAGAAATGCAAACAAAAGAAAGCGGAAATCAGTTTGTGCCAAGGGGAATTTTAGAAATCCTCCCCGAAGGGTACGGCTTTTTAAGGACAGGGGGATATCTTCCTTCCCGCGAAGATATTTATGTTTCACAAACCCAGATCAGAAGATTTGATATGCAAAACGGAGATTTGGTATCAGGTCAGGTCCGACCGCCAAAAGACGGGGAAAAGTATTATTCTCTTTTAAAAATAGAGGCAATTAACGGGTTAAATCCTGAGGAAGCCCGTGAACGAACTCCTTTTGATTATTTGACCCCAATATTCCCCGAAGAACGGTTTACTCTGGAACACGCAAAATGTTCCGTCTCTTCAAGACTTATCGATTTGCTCTCTCCTGTTGGAAAAGGGCAAAGAGCAATGATTGTGTCTCCTCCAAAAGCAGGGAAAACAACCATACTCAAAAATATTGCAAATAGTATTATTGAAAATTTTCCAGAAACAGTTATTAAGGTTTTATTGATCGACGAGAGGCCCGAAGAGGTCACCGACATGGAAAGATCGGTCAAAGGAGAAGTCATAGGATCAACTTTTGACGAACCGCCGGAAGAACATATAAAAATAGCCGAACTTGTTCTGGAGTCCGCAAAAAGACAAGTAGAAGGGAAAAAAGATGTAGTAATCCTTTTGGATTCAATAACTCGCCTTGCGCGCGCTTACAATTTGGTTACGCCGCCTTCAGGAAGAACTCTTTCGGGAGGTTTAGACCCAACATGTCTGCACAGGCCTAAAAGATTTTTCGGTGCAGCAAGAAACATAGAAGAAGGCGGAAGTTTGACAGTTGTGGCAACAGCTCTTATTGAAACGGGCAGCAGAATGGATGATGTGATTTATGAAGAATTCAAAGGAACAGGAAACATGGAACTTCATTTATCAAGAAAGCTGGCTGAAAGAAGAATATACCCTGCAATAGACATCAAGATGTCAGGAACCAGAAGAGAAGAGCTTCTCTTGTCGGAAAAAGAGATACAAAAAATGTGGCTGCTTAGAAAAATCATGGGAGACTACGACTCGATAGAAGCAACAGGACAACTAATTGACCGGTTAAAAGAGTTTAAAACCAACAAGGCATTTTTAGAATCAGCCGATGTAAAATAATATACCCAAAGTAATGGCAAAGGTAATGAATAAAAATTTAATTATAGCGCTAATAGTTGTGTTTGTGATAATTGGAGGGAGTTTTGCCGTTAATGGAGTTATAACATCTATATTCACCCACCCTGCAAACGCAATGGGCGAAAAGCCTGAAACAACTGAAAGCCAGCCTTTGGCAGAATATTTGAATCAAGGGCTCCCCGCGATTGTAAAGCTTGGCGCGGACTGGTGTCCTCCATGCAGACAGATGAAGCCTATTTTAAAAGAACTCGCTAAAGAGCTTAAGGGAAAAGTAATTGTGCTTGACCTTGACATTGAAAAACACAGGGATTTGGCAGAACAATATGGGATAAGTTCTATTCCAACAACTTTATTTTATAATTCAAAGGGTAAACTTAAAAAAAAGGTTGTCGGATTTATTGGCAAGGATCAGATTTTAAATATTCTAAAAACCCCATAAAAATTTATGCAGTTGTAAGGCGATGCCATTAGTAAACAGCATCGGATTTATCAAACAATAAAGGATTTTCCAGCCGCATGGCGTTTAATTGTTTTTTTGGCTTACGCATAGCATCAACCATTAATTCCCGCTGACGAGAGCTCGCTGTTTTCAGGAAATAAATTTTTTCATGTATGGGCAAAGCCGCAAACATTGAATATAGAGCCCCCGCGTCTGTCCCTGATTTTTTATTCTCAAGAAATCTATCAATTTGATTGCGAATTAAATCCAAAGAACGCCCATTATCGGGTAAATATTTAGCATATCCATTCAAATAATATTTAAGGAATATCCTATTGACCTCACCTTCCAGACTATTCAAATTATCACGCATCGAATCCACCAGCATTACGGCATAATAATATTGGCTCATTTTATCCAATATTATAAATAAAGTCGCGCAATCTGTAAGTGGAAGAGATTTGAAGATTTTTGGATTTAATTTTTCAAGTTTTGGCCGCAGCTGCCCAAGCAAAGCTCTTTTTTCTCCATCACAAGCAATAGTTTTTTCTATAGATTTAGGGCTGAGATCAGTTTGAAGTTTTCTAAATGCACGCAAAATATCTGAAAGTTGCCCTTTCAAAAGATCAACATCTTTTCTAGGCATAAAAAAACCAGACAATTGAAATTTTAATGACTTCAAAAAATATCTATTAGCTGCAGGAATAGGGTTTAACAAGTAAAATTCCTTTTAAAGTATTACTTTCTGCAATAAGCGCCCTTTGGTCAATACATTGTATAAAAAAATCAACGCATATGCAAGAATGCGATTTTTTCTGCAAAATTCTCTTGAACAACTGCTTCTCTTTTGGTATAATTACAAATAATATGAAAAAAGACATTCATCCTAAATACTATAAAACAGTCGCAAAATGCGCCTGCGGCGCGGAGTATGAAATAAGTTCTACTAAAGAAAAAGTAGGCGTAGATATCTGTTCTGCCTGCCATCCCTTATTTACTGGTAAACAAAAAATATTAGATACCGAAGGGCGAGTACAAAAATTCAAGAAAAAATATGCTGATGTTATAGCAGTTAAAAGTAAACCTCAAAAAAAACGCATTACTAAATCCAAAAAGAAAATTGCTGCCGCAGTAAAAAAATCACCATCAAAAGCTAATAAGTAGCTTATTAAAAAATTCTCTATGAGATTAGCAGACAAATTATCGCGAATAGAATTACGGTATGAGGAACTGTTAACTCTTCTCTCTCAAAAAGAAATCATCAACGACCGCGAAAAGTTCCAACAATTTGGCAAAGAATTGTCGGAACTTGAAGAATTGGTTCAATTTTTTCGAAAATTCAAAGAGACTGAAAAACAAATTAAAGAAACCGAGGCTATGCTCTCTGATCCCGAAATGAAAGAACTTGCGTCTCAGGAACTTGACGAGCTCAAGACAAAGCAGGAAAAGATTAAAATTGACATTGAAATCCTGCTTCTCCCTAAAGATCCCTCCGACGAAAAAAATATTATTATGGAAATTCGCGCCGGAACAGGAGGAGAAGAAGCTGCTCTCTTTGCGGGAGAACTTTTACGCATGTATCTTCGTTACGCGGAAAGAAAAGGGTGGAAAGTCGAATGGATAGAATCAAATGACACAGGGCTTGGCGGATATAAAGAAGCAATAATTTCTATTTTAGGCAAAGGGGTTTACAGCCGCTTAAAATTTGAAAGCGGGACACACAGAGTACAGCGAGTGCCAAAGACCGAATCGAGCGGAAGAGTTCACACATCCGCCGCAACAGTAGCCGTTCTTCCTGAAGTGGAAGATGTGGACATTGAAATTGATGAAAAAGATTTGAGGGTTGATACCTATAGATCGGGTGGTGCGGGAGGACAAAACGTAAATAAAGTTTCCTCCGCAATTAGAATTACCCATATACCGTCGGGACTCGTAGTCGCATGTCAACAAGAGAGATCTCAACACCAGAATAGGGAGAAAGCAATGAAACTCCTTCGCGCAAAATTATATGAAATGGAAGTTGAAAGAAAGCGCAAAGGGCGTGAAGAAGCGCGAAAAATCATGGTGGGAACTGGAGACAGGTCTGAAAAGATACGAACATATAATTACCCTCAAGGTAGAATTACCGACCACAGAATAGGCTTTACCATATATAGGCTTCAGGAAGCATTGGATGGAGATATTGACGAAATAATTGACGCTTTAAAAACCGCCGACAGAATCGCAAAGCTGGAGAACATAAAATAGACTCTCTCGAAGAAGAAATATTAATTTGCGAAGCGCTTGGAATTACAAAAGCACATCTTGCCGCGCATCCTGAACTCAAAAAATCCAATAGTCCAAAACTTGCCAAATACAAAGAAAGGCTTAAAAAAAATGAACCCCTGGCCTACATTGTCGGCTATCAGCCATTTATGGAGCTTGATTTTATAGTTGATAAATCCGTACTAATACCAAGACCAGAAACAGAAGAATTGGTCAGCTTAGTTGTCAATCGGTTGCGCGACTCGAAACGTCAGTCGTTAAACGTGTTGGATATTGGGACAGGATCGGGCTGCATCGCGGTGACACTTGCAAAATATATTCCTCAAGCAAAAGTTTGGGCTACTGATATTTCAGAAGAGGCTCTTGAAATTGCAAAAAAGAATGCTAAAAAGCATGGGATTTTAGATAGAATTAAGCTTATCAAAGGAGATTTGTTTGCCGATATAAAAGAAAAGTTTGATATTATAATTTCAAACCCTCCCTACATACCAACAGATGACATAGAAAATCTAGAGCCTAATGTAAAGGGGTTTGAACCTAGAGAGGCTTTGGATGGGGGGAAAGACGGGCTGGATATTGTCAGAAAAATTATTGAAGAAGCTTCCATCTATTTAAAACCTGATGGGATTTTGATGCTCGAGTTGGAATATAGGCAGTCAAAAAAAGTTGAAAAATTAATAAAAAATAAAGGTTACAAGAACATAGAAATTATCAAAGATTTTGCAGGTCTTAACAGGATAATAAAAGCCATTAAATAATTTTGCTATGTTTGAGATAATTAGGATAATATGAAAAAATTAGACTTTAACGAACAAAATCTTCAAGAAGCCGTTCATGTTCTAAAAAATAATGGCATAATCATTTTCCCCACCGAAACAGTCTATGGGATCGGCTGCCTTGTATCAAATGTAGACGGAATAAAAAGGCTCTTTGAAATTAAAAACCGCCCCGCGGATAAGCCTTTTCAAATTCTGATTTCAGATATCAAACAAGTTGCCCAATTTGCCAAAGAGATAAATCAAACAGCAAAAGATTTAATGACTAAAAACTGGCCGGGTCCTTTGACGCTTGTTTTCAAGAAAAAGCCTGAAGTCTCAAATCTAATTACGGCAAATAAAGATACTGTTGGATTAAGAATGCCTGATCATCCCCTACTCCTTAAATTGATAAAACAAATAGGCCCGATAGCAGCCTCTTCTGCAAATTCATGCGGAGAACCAGCGCCAATTGATGCTTCTCAAGTAAAAATAGAAGCTGACTTGTTACTGGACGGCGGAAAATGCAAATTAAAACGAGCCTCAAAAGTTGTTGAAGTAACAGAAGAAAACCTCATGGTTATAAGAAATTAACTTTAATCTTATCCATCATCTTAGCTTCAGCTATTTTGCTAATTACCCTAAATTCCCTTTCCCTCTGGGAGAGGGATTAATTACTGTAAATTCTCAAACCTTCAGAAATTGGGTGAGGGCTCAAAACCCTAATTTAACCTCATAATATTGGCTCTCAATAACTTTTCCTGCTGTAGGATCATAAGCCTTTTTGTAATGCGCGAACAAAGTCATATTGTCATTTATATCATATCCAACCGTCATACCTATAATAGCCCCCTGCTCAAGATTAAGAGACCTAAAATCTGTAAATTTTGGCTGTTCAAAATAAGCAGAAGCAGTATATTTATCGTATTTTGCAGAAGCTTTTCCATTTAAAACAGCATTACTACCGTTGTAATACTCATAGATCACATCCGCTTGCAGTAAACTTGAAAATAATAAATTAACTTCAGCTATATACCCGTTTTTCTCTTTGCTTGAAGCTTCATAAGATGTTAGATTGATAGGGTTTGTCTCATAATTGCCATTAAAATATCCAGGCACAAAATTCTTGCCATTTATCCTATATCCCGCGTCAAATAATGCCGCAAAAACAAGAGCGTTAAATCCCCAGTTTATGCCTATTGTTGAACCAACTGCAGAATTGCTCGTCATCATAAGTGCTGCGGTTTCCGCGTATCCTACAAAATTCATGGGAAGTGGAACCGAGGCATCAATGGCAAGGCCTGAAACAGAAGGATAAATTGTCGTCGTCCCATCAATATTTTTAACAGGAACTCCATCCGCATCTGTTATGTAAGATTGGCCTAAAATCAACAGTTGATGAGCTCTTTCTGTTAAACGAACTCCGTAAAGATGCGACCAAGTTGTAAAAAACTCAGCGCCCACCCTCTCTGCATTAAAATATCCCTTAAAAGCGGTCTGATTATTATTTTGTGTAATAGGTCCAGAATTTCTTGAGGAATAATTCTTCATTAAAAGGCCATGACCCCATGTATATCCATCCAACATTCCATAACGAAGCCCTTTTATCCCGTCATTGTATTCCGCATAACGAAAAACAACTGTGTCATAGCCTTCCGGCTTATTATTTCCAACTGGAATGTTAACAGCCAAACCAACCCCCCAAGCCCCCAATCTGAAATCAGGCCGCCACGAAATAGCAGCTATCTCGCTTGAACCTGCTTTGATATAACCAAGACTTATAGTGTTATCAGATAAAGCCACGGAACCAAAACTTATACCGCCTAAAATACAAAAAATGACAATTGCCAACGCCAGTTTTTTCATAGAGCCTCCCAAACTTTAATGCCTAAAATGTCTGCGGCCAGTAAAGACCATCGCAATTTTATGCGCATTTGCTGCATCAATCGAGTCCTGATCACGAATGCTGCCACCCGGCTGGATTATAGCAGAAATTCCAAGTTTCGCGGCAAGATCGACATTGTCACGAAACGGGAAAAAGGCATCGGACGCCATAACAGAACCTTTTGTCTGCTTCCCAGCCTTTCCAGCTTTTTTGGCCGCAATTTCCGTCGAATCAATCCTGCTCATTTGTCCAGCCCCAATTCCGACAGTTGCTCCGTCTTTTACAAAAACTATCGTATTTGATTTGACATGCTTGGCAATTCCCCACGCAAAAAAAAGATCCTCCAACTGAACAAGCGACGGTTCTTTTTTGGTAACAGTTTTTATATCGTTAATCCCAAGTTGCGCGATATCCTGATCTTGGATCAAAAGTCCTCCGCTTATACGTTTATAATCCATAACCCCATAATGAGGACTCATAAGATGGCACTTCATCACTCTTAGATTTTTCTTGTTTTTTAAAGCTTCCAAAGCTTCGGGGTGGTAATTAGGAGCAATGATTGCTTCAACAAAAAGGGTTCCAATCGCCTCGATCATTGCCAAGTCGACATCTCGATTACAGGCAATAATACTTCCAAACGCGGAAACAGTATCGCATTCAAACGCTTTTTTAAAGGCTTCCGCCGGAGTCTTTCCTTTGGCAGCACCGCAGGGGTTATTGTGTTTTATTATCGCAACAGTTGTATCCGCAAAATAGTTTACAATATTCCACGCGGAATCGAGGTCTACTATATTATTAAAAGAGAGTTCTTTGCCATGCAATTGAATCGCATTAACAATTGCTCCGTCGTAAACACCCATGCTATCTTTATAAAAAGCGGCCATTTGATGAGGGTTTTCACCGTAACGGAGATCTTGGATTTTTTCCAAGTTAATCTGTACATTTGACGGAAATTTTTCCTCCCCTTCAAATTTTTCTGACAGATATTTGCTGATAGACGCATCATAAAGTTTTGTATGACGGAACGCTTTGAGCGCAAGCCGCTGTCTTGTTTCCACAGAAGCCTTTCCACCGTTTGCCTTTAAATCTTTTAAAATAACACTATAATCTGAAGGATCAACAACAACAGTCACATCTTTAAAATTTTTCGCCGCGGCGCGTACCATGCACGGCCCTCCAATATCGATATTTTCAACAGCATCTTCCAATGTACAATGTTGCTTTGAAATCGTCTCATTAAATGGATAAAGGTTGCAGGCAACAATATCGATCGGCCTTATGCCAAATTTCTCCATATCTTTTTGATGATCTTTTAATCCCCTGTTTGCGAGTATTCCTCCATGAATAATAGGATGTAAAGTTTTAACGCGCCCCCCCAGCATATGAGGATAATTTGTAAGTTTTGAGACTTCTGTAACTTTTACGCCTGATTTTTTGAGGAATTTTGCGGTTCCGCCGGAAGAAACAATATCGTACCCATTTTTCGCAAGACCTCGAGCAAATACAGCAAGCCCTTTCTTATTCCAAACACTAAGCAAGGCTATTGGCTTCTGTTTCTTTGTTCTTCCGTTTTTTCGTTCTTTCGTTCTTTTGTTCTTCCGTCTCTTCATTTTTTTCTTTTTCATTTAAGCAACACGGCTCCCTTCTGTTTCTTAAAGAATTTTACCACATGAAACCAAGAAATTCCGCTTATCAAAACTTCACCTTCCCCTCCACAAACAACCTCACCGCCTCCGGATAAATCTTATGTTCCTGCTCTAAAATCCTAGCAGACAAACTATCTTCTGTATCATTTTCCAAAACAGGAACTTCTGCCTGTAGAATAATAGATCCCGTATCACATCCTTCATCCACAAAATGGACTGTCGCGCCTGATACCTTGGCTTTATCTTCTAGCGCTTGTTTTTGTGCATGAAGACCTGGATATTTCGGCAATAATGAGGGATGGATGTTTATCATTTTGCCTTTATATTCAGTCAAAATGACTTCCCCTACGATCTTCATATAGCCAGCCAAACATACCAATCCTACATTATATTGTTTTAAAGTCTCAACAATTTTTCTCTCATAAGAATTTTTATCGGAAAAATCCCTGGGGTTTATAAAAACAGCGGGAATGTTATGTTTTTTGGCACGCTCTAACCCATAAGCATCAGATTTATTTGAAATGACAATAGAAATTTTAGCCGGAATATCGCCGCACTCCGAAGCATCAATTAACGCTTGAAGATTTGAACCCCTACCTGAAATTAAAACGCCGATGTTTAGCATGTTTTTTAGCTCATTGAAACTTCTACAGGAAGAGTTTTTAATGTTTTACTGGGATGCAATAAAAAATTCAATTTTTCAAAGCCGATTACTCTTCCATTTTTATCTTTAACTAAGATAACCTCATCTCCGGTTTCCTCGCAAATATGCTCTTTTTTTGGGTCATCAAACCATACATTCAAAGTATTCCCTTTAGAATCATAATATAATTTTATTTTTTCCACTTTACCTCACCTTCCTTAATTTTATCTGTCCAGTAAGCTGTAACACCCAGTAACCGAGATAGAAACTAATTTTAAAAGGCTGTCTTCCACTGTATAATTGGATTAACAAGAAATT
>MEUB01000004.1 GCA_001771535.1 candidate division WOR-1 bacterium RIFOXYB2_FULL_37_13 | reverse complement strand
ATGTCCAAATAGAAAAAGGATTTGATGTGATGAATAAAGACTACAGCAAAGGATTTGTCGCGGCAAATAAGCAAGAGCAAAACAAGAAGATTGCAAAAACAAAATTACTGCCTGCAGAGAAAAATAAAACAGAAAATTCTATTTTAGATCAAGAGAGGCTGAAAAAAAATAAAACTTCAATCCCGTTATCCTCTATTGAACCCAAAAAAGAACTGAAATCTGCTTTTCTTGAAGAAGGCAAAAAAGAGGCTGATGCCGGGGCGGCTCTTTCTATGGAAATGCTAGATGCATTTGAAATTAAAGCTTATATTGAGAAAGCAGGAGGAACTGTCATTTCTTTTGAAAAGATATTTGGGACAGTAATATATCCAAAACAAATTGAGGCGGACATCCCCGTGGCGAGATGGGCTGATTGTTTAAATAAAGCGAAAAGTTTCCGTAGTGTAAAATCTATTTTGGAAGAAGAAAGCCCAAGCATAGGGGTTAGAAGAGTTTTGATTGAATTTCAACCGAGAAATGATGCCTCATTGAATTCTCTGCCCGAGTAAATTATCCGAGTCGGGAACTTTTCTGCGACTTTCCTGTCTAAACCAGTGTAAGTGATATTCAAGGAGGAAGCAAAATGTTAAAACACTGGTGTATAAATCTTTTGATTTTTGGTGTAGTAGTCGTCAGTTTGGTATTTGTTGCGGCCTATAAGGTAAATGCCCAAAAAGATGCGGATGTTGATGTGAATGTTACGGAAGGGTGTTTGAGGAGTGAGTCGGAAAATGGGAAGATTTTGGAATTTCCGCTCAAACATACTGATGTCGTGGCTGAAATATCAGGTTTTTTGGCTAATGTTGAAGTAAAGCAACACTTTAAAAACCCTTATAAAAATAAAATGGTTGTAGGTCCAAGATATAATCCTGCGAGCGTAACCGATGCGGCAAATATTTCTCCTCCTGTTTTAAAGCCGGGAAGGCGAAGTGGACACAATATAAGCTTATCGGTGAAACTTGATCCTGGGCTTGCAATTTCCAATTTGCATTCCAAATCTCATGA
Source organism: candidate division WOR-1 bacterium RIFOXYB2_FULL_37_13 (assembly GCA_001771535.1). Classification (GTDB taxonomy): domain Bacteria; phylum Margulisbacteria; class WOR-1; order XYC2-FULL-46-14; family XYC2-FULL-37-10; genus XYC2-FULL-37-10. The sequence continues at coordinate 25,624 of MEUB01000004.1, read as the reverse complement.
TGTTGATAGGCAAATGACTAAAGATGAGAAAAACCTCATTAGTATTGAACCGCAAGATTCAATACCTAACAAAGATTTTATTTTAGAGTATCAGGTTGCGGGAGCGCTTCCCAAATTTTCTTATCTCACTCACAAATCCCAACAAGGCGGTTATGTGCTGCTTATGCTCCAACCGAGTTTCGACAGCGTGAATTACAACCTCCAAAAGAAAGAAATTTTCTTTGTTGTTGATTGTTCAGGTTCAATGAGCGGATATCCTATACAAAAAGTTAAAGAGGCAATGTATCACTGCATAAAGGGATTGTCGGCTGACGACACTTTTCAAATAATAAGATTTTCTGAAAATGCGAGCGCGTTTGCACCAAAACCCGTTCCCGCAAATTATTTCCACAAAGAAGAAGCGTTGGATTATATACAGGCATTAAATGGAGAAGGGGGAACAATGGCGATAGAAGGGGTAAAAGCGTGTCTTGATGCCCCAAAAACAAAAGATAGGCAGAGGATAGTTTTTTTTATGACGGACGGTTATATCGGTAATGAAAATGAAATTCTTGAAGCTATAAAAGAGAAAAAAGGAGATACAAGATTATTCCCTTGCTTCTGTATGGGGAAGGGAGAAGATAAAAAGCCTTATGCTTGCTCAAATTGGTGGAAAAAAGGATGATATCAAAGAAGAAGTAATAAAGTTGGCATTGGAATATAAATTGATGTCGCAATATACCTCTTTGGTAGCAGTTGACGAAGAGATACTGGAAAGGAGTGCCCATCTCCTTCCTCAAACGGTGTATATCCCTGTTCCTATGCCGGAGGGGGTTAGTTTTACAGGCGTTTTTGGTTCCCCTCAAGGTTATGACGGGGAGTATGTTTCATCTATTTCTGGTAGTTTTGCCCAAGAAGATTTAGAAACTACCAAAGTAAAAAGAAATAAAGATGAAAGTTATCAGGAGCAAGCAAGCGGAAAATATATCATACAGGTAGGGAAAAAGGATTATCAAAATTTTATCAAATGCTTAAAAGAAATAGAAAATGACAAAGATGGGAAAGTAATCCTTAAATATTTAAAAGATAAAGACCAAAGCATTGTAGCATCTGCCATAAAAGAGGGGACGACGAGATTAAAACTTAACGCTCTTGTTCCTGATCTTGCAAATTTATTGTTAAAAGGGGATCCAACCAAGCAATATTTGGTTATGAGGGAATCTGCTTTTGGATTGTATAGGTTGTCAGTTGCCAATCCCAAGATGAAAGAACCAATTCAAATGATCTTTGCTGAAGTTATCAAGAAAAATTATCCTAAAAATGTAGGAGAACCTTCTTTTGACCTAGAACAAGTGATCCATCAAACGGCATTAAGAAGCCTTTTTGGATATAAATGGGATGATATCTATCCTTATGTAAAAAATATATGGGACAAAACGAAAGATAATGATTTGAAAGTTATATCCGCATATCTTCTTTTATCTAGGGTGAACAAATATTCATATGAGGTTGCAACCAAAGTACTTGACGATCGCAGATATTCCGGGGCTGAATATTCTGACCTTAGGAAGGCTTCTATAAAGGCAATATTCAGATTTAATCAAAATTCTAATACTTTTAATTATAAAGTTAGTTTAGATTACTGGTTGTCATATCTAAAAAGGGAGAGTTCATGGCAAGTGAGGAAAGAATTGGCGGCTAAATTAATACATATACTGGGAGCCAATAATGCTCAAATTAAAAAGACAGTCCTTTCTGATCCGCATCCAGAGGTAAGGGGGCTTATTTAGTTCGTGAAACATCTTGAAATTAGGCTTGAAAATTCAGGTATTTCTCGTCGATCGGTTGCGCGGCTCGAATATAAATATAAATAAAAAATCTTGCGAGAAAAAAGGATTCTACCCCTTCTCCCCAACCTGATATCTTACGAACCTGCTGACAACGATCTTTTCGCCTATCTTTGCGGATAGGTTGCCAAGAAGGTCTTTAATTTTTATTTTTGTTTCTTTTATAAAGGGTTGATCCATAAGGCAATTGAGCTCATAGAATTTTTCAAGCCTGCCTGCGATAATTTTTTCCATTGCCGCTTCGGGTTTTCCTTCTTGCTTTACTTGATCTAAAAGGAGCTCTTTTTCTTTGGCCAGTATCTCTTCAGGCACATCTTCTCTTATCAAATATTGTGGAGCCTGTGCCGCAATTTGCATTGCGACGTCTTTTGCAAAACCTTGGAACTCTTCGTTTTTTGCAACAAAATCCGTTTCGCAGTTTACTTCAACTAATACGGCAATCTTGCCGCCCAAATGGACATAAGAGGCGATTGTTCCCTGCGCTGCCGTCCGTTCGGCTCTTTTTGCAACAGCTGCCAACCCTTTTTTTCTTAAACTGGTGATTGCTTCTTCCATGTTGCCGCCCGCTTCTGCAAGAGCTTTTTTGCAATCCATCATCCCGCAGCCTGTCTTTTCACGAAGCTCGACGATCATTTGTGTCGTAATGTTTGCCATAATAGTTTTAGAAACCTACTCTTTCTTCATCTTCTTTTTCTTCTGCTATCTTAGTAGGAAGCAGTTCACTTAACCTTTCTTCTTCGCTTAGCATGAGAGCCTCTTCCATTGTTTCTATTTCAGTATTGTCGGGTGTTTTGCTTTCACCTTGTGTTTCATCAGGTATTGCAATTTCGCCTGTTCGTTCTTCAGGCGGTTTTGCCAATTCCCTTCCAACCAGAACAGCTTCCGCAATAATCGATGCCAAAAGTTTTATTGAACGGATAGCGTCATCGTTGGCGGGAATAGGGAAGTCTATGTCGTCAGGATCGCAATTTGTGTCTACAACAGCAATTACGGGAATTCCAAGTTTTTTTGCTTCTGCTATTGCTGTTATTTCGTTTTGGCTGTCTACTACAAAAATAATATCCGGAAGCTTTGACATTTCACGCACACCGCCAAGCCCGCGAATCATCTTTTTATGTTCTCTTCTAAGTGTCGCGACCTCTTTTCGCGGAAGCTTTTCAAACATGCCATCGGCTTCCAGTTTTTCTATTTCTTTCATTCTTGCTATGGTCTTTTTTAGAGTTTTGAAATTTGTAAGAGTTCCACCCAGCCATCGGTCTTTTACATAAAACATTCCACAGCGCTTAGCTTCTTCTTCAATTGCTTCCTGAGCCTGTTTTTTTGTTCCGACAAAAAGAATTGTTCCATTGGAATTTTTTATAGCATTTTTCACAAAATCAAAAGCCTTTTCAATTAAAGGGATAGTTTTGTGAAGATCGATTACATGAATATTGTTGCGGGAAGAATAAATATATTTTTCCATTTTGGGGTTCCAACGTTTGCTTTGATGCCCAAAGTGCACCCCTGCTTCGAGCAATTCTTTCATTGTTACTACTGGCATTTAAATCTAAGTCCTCCTTGTTTAATTTAAGAAAACAGAATTTAATTTTATCATGAAAAAGCGTTGTTGGCAATTGGGGAAAACCAGAGCGTTGCATTTCTTATGCCGCTATGAGAAAATAACATATTCGTGTTTAGCAATGCCTACAATTTCTGAAAATATAGCTCAAATAAAAAGTAAAACAGAAGCGTTATCTTCTAATGTTACCATTCTTGCCGCCATAAAAACCATTCCTTTGCCCCAAATTTTTGAAGCGTTGGAGGCTGGGATTTCTATGGTAGGCGAGAGTAAAATCCAAGAAGCTAAAACCCGTGTTTATGAAATCAGGCAAAAATATCCTAGCGTGAAAATTCACTTCATCGGGCATCTTCAAACCAACAAAATAAATCAGGCGATTTCAATGTTTGATGTCATAGAATCTGTTGACAGCTTTAAATTGGCAGAAGCAATTGACAAAAGGGCGGACAAGCCTGTTGAAATTTTTATAGAAGTAAATACTTCAGGAGAGGCAAGCAAATTTGGGGTTGATCTGGCAAACGCGGAAAAATTGGTTGTCCGAATTTCCGCATTACTTAAGAATTTAAAAATTACTGGACTTATGACTATTGGATCTTTTTCCGATAATAAAGATAAAACTTCTGCTTGCTTTAAAAAATTAAAAGAGTTAAAATATTATTTAAATCAAAAAGGCTACACTGGTATAAAGCACCTTTCTATGGGAATGTCGCACGATTTTGAACTGGCAATAGAAGAGTGTGCGGATATAATAAGAATAGGGACTGCCATATTTGGGGAGCGCAATTACCAAGGAGGGCATGTAAATGGAAAGTTTGTTTAAGCGTGCTAAGGCATTTATCGGAATGGAAGAAGACGACAATGGTATGGATCCGTTGGAAGGCAACCGCCAGTTGGATATAACTCAAGTGATAAAACCAAAAAGAGAAGTTCAGGTGAATGATAACTTGACTGAAATTATTATATATGAACCCAAAATTTATGAAGATTCCTTAAATATTTCAGGGAATCTCAGAAAAGGGAAACCGGTACTTATAAACCTCAAGCAGCTGGAACCGAGTGAAGGGACACGATTGATTGATTTTATATGCGGGGCAGCTTATGCTATCGATGGCCATATGATGAAGATCGGTGATTCTATTTTTCTCTTTACTCCCGGCACCGTAAAAATTACCGATGCTGAAGAGAAAATGTCTTTAGGAGAGGAGATAACCACGTTTGATTCCCAAAAAGAGCCTTTTTTCAGCCGACATTAAAATAGCTTTTATTGGTGGAGGAAAAATGGCGGGAGCCATTATTTCCGGCCTTTTAAAATCTTTAGCTGTTGTTCCTAGCCAGATTTTTGTTTTTGATATTGACAAAAAACGGCTTGCATTTTTGAAAAAGACTTATGGAATTAAAACCGCCAGAAGCAATCAGGAAATTTTATCTTTGTCTCGTATAGTTATACTGGCGCTGAAACCGCAAAAATTTGCTGAAGCTTTAAACGGTTTGGATTTTTCAAAAGTTGGGCTTGTTATATCCATTGCCGCCGGAGTAAAACTTGAGTATTTGCAGGATAAAATTCCGGGGAAACCCGTCATAAGAGTTATGCCGAATAATCCCGCGTTGGTTCAGGCAGGCATTACGGCGATCGTAAGTTCTGCGGAATCGAAAAAAGAAGATATTGAAATTGCGAAATCGATTTTTAGGACCGTAGGAGAGGTTGTAGAAACAAAAGAATATTTAATGGATGCTATAACTGCATTGTCCGGGTCTGGTCCGGGTTTTGTCTATCAGTTTGTAGAAGCAATGATAGAAGGAGCGGAATCTTTGGGGCTAGTCAAGTCTGTTGCCGAGAAATTGGCGGTTCAGACGCTACTGGGGTCGGCGCAAACGCTGGTTAAGACTAAGATATCGGCCAGAGAGTTAAAAGAAATGGTGACTTCTCCTAATGGGACAACAAAAGCCGGACTTGATGTTTTTGAAAAAAAAGGATTTAAGCAAATAGTAATTGATGCGATTTTTGCGGCGGCCAAGAGAGCCAAAGAACTTGGAGGCAGTTCATGAGTTTGTTTATAGCGGGAACAATAGCGCTTGATACAATAGAAACCCCGTTCGGTAAAAAAGAAAATATTTTGGGAGGATCGGCTGTGCATGCCGGCGTGTCCGCGAGCTTTTTTACCGATGTTTCAATTTGTGGAATTATTGGAAAAGATTTTCCAAAAGAGCATCTTGATTTTTTAAGATCCAGGGATATTGATCTTTCCGGAATTATCACGCATGAGGGCAATACTTTCTGCTGGAGCGGATTTTATGAGTATGACATGAACCATGCCCATACCCGTGATACAAAATTAAATGTCCTTTTGGATTTTGACCCTGTATTAAAAAAGGAACATCGGGAATCTGAATTCGTCTTTTTGGCCAATCTTGATCCTGAAATACAATTAAAAATAATAGATCAGTTGGAAAAGCCGCGGTTTATTGCCGCTGATACCATGGATTTTTGGATAAACAGCAAAAGGGCCAAACTGCATGAAGTAGTAAAAAAAGTTGATTTTATTCTTTTGAATGAAGGGGAAATCCGAATGTTTATGGAAACTCCGAACATTCCTTTGGCAGCGGGGAGATTATTAAAACTTGGCGCAAAAGGGGTTATTGTCAAAAAGGGCGAACATGGAGCCCTTCTGTTTACAAAAGAGGATCATTTTTCTGCTCCTTCTTACCCTCAGGAAGTATTTCGCGATCCAACTGGAGCGGGAGATTCCTTTGCCGGTGGGTTTATGGGTTATCTCGCAAAAACAAAAGATCTTTCTTTTAATAACATCAAGAAAGCTGTAATTTTAGGCTCTTCAATGGCATCTTTTAATATTGAAGACTTTAGCCTTGATAGGATGAAAACCCTTTCTAAGAGTGAAATTTTAGAAAGGTTTAACGCCTTTAAGGAATTCTCGGAGTTTGAAGCGCTTTTAGTAAAAGAACTCTGATCAAAATTTGTCGCGAATTTTAAGTGCAATAAAAATGGAGGAAATTAAATGTTTGATCAATTTAAGTTGGTAGGCAGAAAAATGTTTGAAGAGGGATTGGTAGGGTCGCATTGCGGAAGTTTAAGCATCAGGCAGGGGGATAAAATAATTATTACCAGAAAAAATGTTATGTTGTCTGAACTTGATGATGATTGCTTTGTCGAGGTTCCGGTTGCCGGCGATAATAACAGCGAAGCTTCCGCCGAGTTGTTATTGCATCGTTCAATTTATATGGGATCTACCGCAAAAGCTGTTATTCATGCCAAACCTGTGTATGCGATGGCTATGGCTGTCCATGAGGAAAAAATAAATCCTTTGGATTTTGACGCTAAGAATTGCTTAAGATATATTCCTGTTATTAGGGTCCGCGATCCTCTTTCTATTGATGAACTGAACAGATTTCTTCTCCCCGCGCTGAAAAATGGGCATCCTTGTTCTATTATCAGAGGGTATGGAAGTTTTTCCATAGGTAATGATCTTATGGAGGCTTATATGTATCTTTCTGTGGCGGAAAGAGCTTGTAAGATAGTTAATTTTTCAAGGTCAGGGGAAAGTAGTTACGCGAAAAGAGACGACAAGCCAAAACCTCAACAGCGTACTTTTCGTTCGGCAATACCTCCTTCTATAGGGGTAATGGATAGATCTTATCGCAGGAAGAGATGACATTTGAAGAACTTAAAAAAAATATAGAAAAATATTCCTCTAATGCGGATATTGGGCTTGTTGAAAAAGCTTACCAATTTGCGCTGGAAAAACATCGTAATTCCAAAAGACTTTCCGGAGATTCTTACATTACCCATCCGCTCGCTGTAGCGGGGATTTTGGTTGAACTGCAACAGGATATTCCTACAATTTGTGCGGCTTTTTTGCACGATACTGTTGAAGACAGTGATGCGACAATTGATGATATTGCCAATTTATTTTCTCCTGATATTGCCAAACTGGTAAAAGGGGTTACAAAACTTGGCCAACTGGTTTACGATTCAAAAGAGGAGAGGCAGGCTGAAAATTTCCGTAAAATGTTTATATCCATGGGAGAAGATTTACGGGTCATTATTATAAAACTTGCTGACCGGCTTCACAACATGCAGACGCTTAAATGGCTTCCCAAAGATAAAATTTATGAAATTTCGCTGGAAACAAAAGATATTTTTGCTCCTCTGGCCCACAGGTTGGGGATGTGGAGACTGAAATGGGAGCTGGAAGATTTGTCCTTTAAATATTTGGAGCCTGAAAAGTATGATTATGTCCAGGCAAAAGTCGCGGAGAGCAGACAAGCAAGAGAAGCTTACATAGAAAAATTTATTGCCAAGTTAAAAGAATCTTTTAAAAGTATGAACATTACAGGCGAAGTAAAAGGGCGACCCAAACATTTATATTCCATATATCGCAAGATGGCCAGCCAAAACCTTGAATTTGAACAGATTTATGATTTAACGGCGGTTAGGGTCATCCTTGATTCACTTAAAGATTGTTATGCTGTCTTGGGGTTGGTTCATGCCCAATGGAAGCCTATTCCCGGAAGATTTCGTGATTATATTGCTGTTCCCAAAAGCAACGGATATCAATCTTTACATACAACGGTCATTGGGGATGAAGGAAAGCCTGTCGAAGTCCAGATCAGAACAGTAACAATGCATAGAACATCTGAATATGGGATTGCCGCTCATTGGGTTTATAAAGAATCCGGGACAGATAAAAATTTTGACAAGAAAATGTCATGGTTTCGCCAAATGCTTGAAACTCAAACCGAACTTAAAGACGCGAAGGATTTTATGGATTCACTTAAGATCAATCTTTTTATTGATGAGATTTTTGTTTTTACTCCCAGAGGAAAAGTTATCCAATTGCCGATTGACGCTACACCTGTTGATTTTGCCTATCACGTGCATACAGAAGTCGGGCACAGGTGCACAGGAGCAAAAGTAAACGGGCGGATTGTAGCCCTGGATTGCAAATTGAAAAGCGGTGATATAGTTGAAATAATTACCGGTAAAGTTGACGCGCCTTCCAGAGGATGGATTAATTTTGTAAAAACTTCCGGAGCCCGGGCAAAAATTAAAAGCTGGCTTAAAAAATTTAAACAGGAAGACAATCTTATTGCTGAAGAAGTAAAAACGGCAAAAAAAGAGAAAACTGAAATCCGCCTTCCTGTTAAACGTCCTAGAAAACGTAAAATTGTCCATGGAGTAAAAGTTTCTGGACTTTCTGGTATTATGATTAAAATTGCCCGTTGCTGCAAACCTTTGCCTGGAGATGAAATAATAGGTTTTGTTACACAGGGAAAGGGTGTCGCGATACATAGAAAAGATTGCAGTAGCCTGTTGAGGAATAAGCCCGATATAGCTAAATTGGTGAATGTCGAATGGGATATGGCTGCCGATATTTATTATCCTATGGAAATAGAAATTGAAGCCTTTGATAGGGTAGGGGTCTTAAAAGATATCTTAACTCAAATTGCGGAGACAAAGACAAATGTCTCGTCTGCCTCAACAAAAACCAAAAGGGGAAATATTGCTTTTCTTCGGCTTATGGTAGATGTGAAAAATGTTGACCAGCTTCAAAAAGTTATTAATGCGGTTCGTTCTGTATCTGATGTATATGAAGTCAGGTGATATAAACAAACTGCAGGGGTTTGCCAGATTAAAAAGGTTCTCATTGTTATTTTTGTGATACAATAATAAATAATGCTGAAATTTGCCATTAAAAAAATTGTTGAAAGGGAGAATTTGACAATTGAAGAAGCCTCCCTTGCGATGGATATAATAATGAAAGGGGAGGCAACCCCCTCTCAAATAGCCGCTTTAATTACCGGACTTAAGATGAAAGGCGAGACTGTTGAAGAGATAACAGGTTTTGCCGAAAAAATGAGAGACCATGCTGTTCATATTTATCCGCACTCTTTAAATCTTGTTGATACCTGCGGAACAGGCGGCGATATGTCGGGAACATTTAATATTTCAACTGTTTCTGCTTTAGTTGCTGCGGGAGCGGGGATTTTGATCGCAAAACATGGGAATAAGGCTGTATCCAGCAGGTGCGGATCGGCTGATCTTTTTGAATCTTTAGGCGTTAAAATAGATATTGATCCCAAAAAAGTAGAAGAGTGCATTAATGTTATTGGTATTGGATTTATTTTTGCCCCTGTTTTCCATAAAGCAATGAAATTTGCCATGCCTACGCGGAAAGAAATAGGGATTCGGACTGTTTTTAATATTTTAGGACCTTTGACAAACCCTGCCGATGCAAAAGCCCAGGTTTTAGGAGTTTTTAGCCCAGAATTATGCCAAAAGATGGCAAAAGTCCTAAAAAATCTTGGGGTTAAGCGTGCTTTAATTGTAAACGGGAATGACGGTTTGGATGAAATTTCTATTTCAGAAAAAACAAAAGCCGCTTATTTAGAAAATGGCAAAATTAAAATATATTTTATCAATCCTTCGGATTTTGGATTTAAAAAATTCAGGAGGGAAGAAGTTCTCGGCGCTGGTATTTCTGACAACAAAGAAATAGCTTTGAATATATTAAAAGGAAAAGAGACAGGGGCTAAACGTAGTATTGTTTTATTAAATTCAGCCGCGGCTATTTTTGTAGGGGGTAAAGCCAAAGATATGAAAGAGGGGGTAAAGCTGGCGGCGGATTCAATTGATTCAGGAAAAGCATACAGTAAATTAGAAGCATTAGTAAAATTTACAAATAGTTAGGCAGGGCTTTTTTGCCACTGCCGCAATAGTTGATGGGAGGATATATGTTTATAAAAACCAATAAACTGGTGAAGGCTTACAATGGCAATCGGGTTGTCAATGAAGTATCAATTGATGTTAACCAGGGTGAAATTGTCGGCCTTTTGGGGGCAAATGGAGCGGGCAAAACTACTACTTTTTATATGTGCGTCGGACTTGTGAAGCCTGATTCAGGAACTGTTTATCTTGGAGATAAGGATATAACCAAACTCCCTATGCATAGGCGTTCTCAGATGGGTATTGGTTATCTTCCGCAGGAACCGTCTATTTTTCGCAAACTTACAGTAGAGCAGAATATTTTGGTTTTGTGGCAACTTACGTCGTCGATAAAAAAATCTGAGTATGAGAAGAAACTTGTTGCCCTTCTTGATGAATTTGGAGTAACGCATTTAAGGAAACAAAAAGCGTATACTCTTTCCGGCGGAGAACAAAGAAGAGTTGAAATTGCCAGAGCGCTTGCCACAAATCCCGCCTTTTTATTGTTGGATGAACCGTTTACCGGCATTGATCCCAAAACTGTAAATGATATCCAGGATATTATTCGATATTTAAAGACAAAAGGGATCGGGATACTTATTACCGACCACAATGTCCGTGAAACGCTTGCGATTACTGATCGAGCCTATATTGTACACAAAGGGAAAATTTTAGTGGCAGGTGATTCCAAAGCTGTAGCGGAATCCGAAGAAGCGAAAAAGTTTTATTTGGGTGAGCAGTTTACACTATAATGTTTAAAATAGTTGATAAATATATTTTAAAAGAGCTGATAGACCCGTTTCTTTTCGGGTTATTGTCTTTTTCCCTGATTCTTTCGGCTTCGATGGTTTTATTTGAGCTTGTAAGGGCGGTTGTCATGAACGGGATGGCTCTCTTTACAGCTCTGCAGGTTTTTATTTTCCGCATGCCTTCTGTTGTGGTGTATATTTTTCCTATGGCAACACTTTTGGCGGCTCTGCTTGCTTTTGGCCGATTGTCTAAAGAATCAGAAATAGTTGCTTTTCGTTCTTCGGGTATTTCTTTATATCGGCTTATGGTTCCTGTTGTGATTTTTGGGTTTGTTGTTTCTCTGCTTACTTTGGCTTTTTATGAGGTAGTTGTTCCTGAATCAAATAAAAAAGTAAAAAGCCTTATGGTAGAGACCATTACAAAAAGAAATGTAAAAATACAAGAAAATGTTTTTGTCCCGGAAATGGAAAAAGGTGAATTAAGGCGTATTTTTTATGCCCAGAAAATGATAGGGGATAAAATGGAGGGGATAGTTGTTTCTGAGTTTTCCCAGGGTCGATTGACTCAAATTGTGAACGCAAAATCCGCAAAATGGGACAAAGCAAAAAATCAATGGCTGTTTAAAAACGGAATTGTGTATCTTTTGTCTGATACCGGCGAATACAAGCATTTGATTAAATTTGATGAACAGAATATTTCTATAAAATATACTCCGGCTGATTTTTCTTTAGGAGACAAATCACCCGATGATATGAATATTTCAGAGTTGGGAAATTATATAGCCCTCAAAGAAAAGATGGGGGTTGAAGTGACAGATTTCAAGATTCAGCTGAACATGAAAATTGCCATCCCTTTTGCAAGCCTGGTTTTTGCTTTTTTGGGAGCTCCTCTCGGTTTATCTCCGAGAAGGGCTTCTTCTTCGGTTGGTCTCGGATTTTCAATTATTGTTATATTTGTATATTATGTTTTAATGTTTTTTTCCATAGCTTTGGGAGAATTGGAATTTGTATCTCCTGAAGTAGCAGCTTGGATGCCTAATGTTTTGACATTTGGTTTGGGATATTTTGTTTTATCCAGGTCGGCGCAAATATGATTTTTGGTTTTGCCTTTCAAATTATTTTTATTCTTGTTTTATTGTCGGGGATTATAGCTTTTGTCGGCAATAGGACGGGAAGATTTTTCGGGAAAAAAAGGCTTTCTGTTTTTAATTTGAGGCCTCGCTATACCGCGACAATTTTTACTATCATTTCTGGAATTTTGATAATGGTTTTAACCTTTGCAACATTGTTTCTTGTTTCCCGTGATGTTCGTATGGCTCTTTTTGGGTTGGAAGGTCTGAAACATTCGATTAAAGCGGGAGAAAAACAGCTTGCTGCCACAGAAATAAAATTAAATAACCAGAAAAAAGAATTGTCAGACGTAAAAAAAGAGCTTGAAATTGCCCGGGAACAAAAAAATAATCTTGAAAAAGAAAAGGCTCATTTGCTAACTCTTCGCAATCTGCTTCGGGAAGAGATTGAAAATCAAAAGGTTCGAAAAGTTGTTTTTGGCGCGGGTGAAATAGCATTAATCAGGCTGCTTAGGGGAGGTGTTGGGGCAGGTGCGGCGAAGCTTGCTATTAATGGAGTTTTGAATGATTTGGATGAAGAGGTCAAAAAATATAATATCCCCAATGTGTCTGTTGATAAAGCTGATTTTGATGCGACGGTTTCTTATTTGGCCAATACGACTGGCGATATTGTTTTGAGGATAAAATCTATCGAGAATGTCATAGCAGGATCTGACCTTTGGGTCAGGCTGGAAGTTCTTCCAAATGAACTTGTTTATCATAAAGGAGAAAAGCTTGTTGATGCAACTATCCCTGAAGGGATCAACCAGAGTACAATAGAAGAAGAGTTAAAAAGCCTTTTATCCACGGCAAGGTTTACTGCCGCCCGAAGAGGAGTGCTCCCCAATGTTGCAGGATCTTTTGGCAGCCTCCCGTATTCTGAGATTTTTGAAGCCGCAAAAAAAATAAAGGGGTCAACCATTTCTGTCAAAGTCAATGTTCTGGCGAAGGAAGATATTTATTTAATAGGGCCTCTTTTAGTCAAGCTTGAGATTGTAAAATGAATATATTAGCGGTAGATCCTGGAACAGAAAAATGCGGACTTGCGGTTTTAAGCGACGCGCTAAAAGTTTTAGATAAAAAAATTGTTGATCCGGATGTTTTAACACGTGAAATAATTTCTTTTGCTTCGCGGTATGCGGTTTCTAAAATTGTTATAGGAGAGGGGACAGGATCCAAATTTATAAAGAAAGAGCTTTCTTTGGTCGAGTTGCCGGTTGATGTTGTTTTTATCCCTGAAGCTTTTTCAACTCTTGATGCAAGGAAACGATACTATAATGACAATCCTCCAAAGTTGTTTTTTCGCATTTTGCCTGTATCTCTGCTTGTTCCTCCTTGTCCTATCGATGATTATGCCGCTGTGGTATTAGGGGAAAGATACTTGAAGTTTTCGGACTAAATAGCTATTGTCTCTTTTATATGTTGTCTATTTAATTTAAGCTCTGAAATGTCGATGACCGGTCTTTCCCCTTTGACAAGTGAAGCAACTATCTGTCCCGTTGCCGGCGAATGCATAAATCCGTGGCCTGAAAATCCCGTAGCAATTATTAACCCTGGAATCGGCATATCGATTATTGCGTGCTTATCAGGCGTTTCATCGCTTAAGCTTGTTAATACTTTTTTAATACCCGATTTTTCAAGATCAGGGATCCTATTTATGCTTGCTTCTATTGTTTCATCAGAAGCTTCTGATTGTTTTTCAAAGCTTTTATCTTCAATTTTACCAGACATTCCAACCAATGCGTCGCTGCCTTCTTTCTTAATATACCAGCCAGTTGGGATTTCCATAATAAGTGGATAATCAAAATTGAAACTTTCAACAACTAAAATATATTTTCTTTTATGCATGATAGGGATATCAAGCCCAATTGTACTCCCAAGCTCCTTTGACCCAACTCCTGCTGCTAGAATAACTACCTCTGAATTAAAATTGCCCTTATCTGTTTTTATCCCCGTGATTTTGCCTTCTTCTTTTATCATTGCCAAAACGGTTGTTCCGGTTAAAAATCGAACTCCGTTTGCTTTTGCTCTTTTTTCATAATAGGCAAGAAGTGATGACGGGTCGGCAACTCCGTCTTCCTCAAAGAAACTTCCTTTTTTTATGCCTGGGGTGTTTAGAAACGGGAACCTCTCTTTTATTTGCGCTGCGGATAGAATTTTACTTTTTATGCCAAGCCTGTTTTGCATTTTAACTCTTGGCTCTGTAACTCCTTCTTCCATATCAAGTATTAAATAGCCGTATTTTTTGTAATCGATCTCTTTTGCAAGAAGATTGATAGTTTTCATGGATTCAATGGAAAATTTGCAGTTGATTTCTGTTGTAAATTGGTGGCGGACACCGCCTGAACAGTATTGAGTGACAGCAGTTCCTAAAAGTTTTTCTTTTTCAATTAAAACAATATCTTTTAGTCCTGCAGCTGAAAGATAATATGCTATAGCTGTTCCAACTATACCGCCGCCGATAATTATTCTCATATTATTTTTGTCTTCATAATATATGTATTATACCAAAAAAACATATTTATAAATTTTTCAGATTTAAACTCCCATTGAAATTTTGCTTTTTTCCATCTAATTTTTGTGATAATATTATGCCATTAGAACATTAATTAAATGTTGGAGGGTATAGGAAAGGAAAGGAAATCAAGATGTCAAAAATTAAAAGGATTGTTGGCCGCGAAGTGTTGGATTCAAGAGGAAACCCCACAGTAGAAGTCGATGTTATTTTGGATGATGGTATTTTAGGCCGCGCTATTGTTCCTTCAGGAGCTTCAACAGGAAGCCGTGAAGCTTTGGAACTCCGCGATGGCGACAAAGCAAGGTATCTTGGCAAAGGAGTTACAAAAGCAGTTGCAAATGTTTCTGTTATTGCCAAAGAATTGATAGGGATGGAGGTTACAAAACAGGAAGAGATCGACAAAAAGATGATCTCTCTTGATGGGACTGAAAACAAAAACAAATTCGGCGCAAACGCTATACTTGGAATTTCCATGGCAGTAGCTCATGCTGCTGCAAAATCGCAAGGAAAATCCCTCTTTAAATATATTGGAGGAGATGGTGCTATTACGCTTCCTGTACCGATGATGAATGTTCTAAACGGCGGAGCCCATGCCGGATGGTCGACCGAAATGCAGGAGTATATGATTGCTCCTGTCGGCGCCAAATCTTTTAAAGAAGGATTGAGAATGGGGACAGAAGTCTATCATGCCCTCAAAGCTGTTGTAAAATCAAAAGGATTTCCAACTACGGTAGGTGATGAGGGGGGATTTGCTCCAAAGACAGGTTCAAACGAAGGTAATCTCAAACTTATAATGGAAGCGATCGAAAAAGCGGGTTACAAACCTATGACAGATATTTGCATCTGCATGGATCCCGCATCGTCTGAATTTTTTAAAAACGGAAAATATGAACTTAAAACAGAAGGCAAAAGTTTAACTTCATCTGAAATGGTCGATCTTTATGCCTCATGGGTTGAAAAATATCCAATCGTTTCCATTGAAGATGGTTTGGCGGAAGGGGATTGGGAGGGCTGGAAAATTATGACCGACAAACTTGGTAAAAAAATTCAACTTGTCGGAGACGATCTCTTTGTAACAAACCCGAAGATACTAAAAGAAGGAATTGAAAAGGGGATCGCAAATTCAATTCTTATAAAAGTTAACCAGATAGGGACACTGACCGAAACGATAGAAGCTATAAACATGGCAAAGAAATCCGGATATACAGCGGTTACATCCCATAGGTCAGGTGAGACCGAAGATTCAACAATCGCGGATTTGGCCGTGGCCTTGAACTGTGGGCAAATTAAAACCGGAGCCCCCGCGCGAACCGATCGTGTCGCAAAGTATAACCAATTGCTTCGTATTGAAGAGGAGTTGGGGAATAGCGCGAAATATTTGGGAATTAAGGCATATTCTAATAGATAAAAAAAGGAGAGGGTAAAAAATGGATATCATGTCATTGGCTCCTGTTGTTGGCGTTTTGGGTGTTTTGTATTCTTTGTTTATTTTGTGGCTTATAGTTCGAGAAAATCCCGGCACTGCCAAGATGCAGGAGATTTCAAAAGCGATTTATGACGGCTCCATGGCTTATTTAAAAAGGCAATATACAAGCATTGCTATTTTTATGGTTGTGGTTTTTATTGCCATTTCTTATTTTATAAGCATTTATACGGCATTTGCTTATGTTTGCGGAGGCCTTTTTTCAATGATCGCGGGTTTTATAGGAATGTCCGCGGCTACGCGGGCAAATGTCAGGACCGCTTATGCCGCATCATCAAAAGATATTGGCAAAGCTTTGGGCATGGCATTTCGTGGCGGTTCTGTCATGGGGATGGCTGTTGCAAGTTTGGGAGTGTTGGGCATAGGCCTTATATGGCTTTTAGTGCCTGACATAGCGTTAAAGGCACAGATTGTATCCGGGTTTTCTATGGGAGCATCATCTATTGCTCTTTTTGCCCGTGTCGGCGGAGGAATTTACACAAAATCGGCGGATGTCGGAGCTGATCTTGTAGGCAAAGTTGAAGCAGGTATTCCGGAAGACGATCCTCGCAATCCTGCTGTTATTGCAGACAACGTGGGCGACAATGTTGGAGATGTCGCGGGTATGGGTGCTGATCTTTTTGAATCATATGTCGGCTCTGTTGTTGCCA
Organism: candidate division WOR-1 bacterium RIFOXYB2_FULL_37_13; assembly: GCA_001771535.1. GTDB lineage: Bacteria > Margulisbacteria > WOR-1 > XYC2-FULL-46-14 > XYC2-FULL-37-10 > XYC2-FULL-37-10. Next base: position 9,010 of record MEUB01000004.1, on the reverse strand, counting down.
CAATCGCGCTTGGCGCTTTGATGATCAATCCATTCGCGTGGATGGCACTTCCTCTGCTTTTAATTGTTTTTGGGACTTTGGCATCTTTTGTCGGAACGCTTTCTATGAACTTTTTGCAAAAACTCAATCCTCAATCTGCATTAAGATATGCAACATATATTGCTGGGGTATTGTTTATTATTTCTTCATATTTTTTAGTCATGTTTTTAATGCCGGATAAAATGGGGATATTTTGGACAATTTTATCTGGAATTGTTGTCGGTATGGCAATAGGTCTTATTTCTGAATATTACACATCGGGGAAAACTGTCGAAAATCTTGCAAAATCAACTCAAACAGGAGCCGCGACTAATATTATTTCAGGGCTTGCTGTCGGAATGAACAGCACCGGATTTCCTATGCTTGCTATATGCGCCGCAATGCTTATTTCTTACTATTTTGGTGGAATGTACGGCATAGCAATTTCCGCGGTCGGAATGCTTGGCACTGTAGGCATTATTATGTCTGTTGATGCTTATGGCCCAATTGCGGACAATGCCGGCGGCATTGCTACAATGGCAAATCTTCCAAAAGAAGCAAGACAAATAACAGATAAATTAGATTCTTTAGGAAATACCACAGCTGCTATTGGTAAAGGATTCGCAATAGGTTCCGCGGCCTTAACAGCCCTTGCTTTATTTGCGGCTTTTACAAGTACAGTGGGAATTACTGAAGTTAATCTTTTATCGGTTACTGTTCTTGTTGGATTCTTTTTAGGAAGTACGCTTCCATTTATATTTACTGCTATGACAATGAAGGCGGTGGGGCGCGCGGCCTTTAAAATGGTAGAAGAGGTAAGACGCCAATTTAGAGAAATTAAAGGGCTTATGGAAGGGACAGCAAAGCCTGATGTTTCAAAATGCGTTGATATTTCGACTAAAGCGGCTCTTTCAGAAATGATAATCCCAGGCATATTGGCAGTTGTTGCTCCTCTTATTATAGGTATTGTTTTGGGACCAAAAGCTCTTGCAGGCTTTTTAGCAGGATCTTTAGCTTGCGGCGTACTTCTTGCCATTATGATGGCAAATGCCGGCGGTGCTTGGGATAACGCAAAGAAACTTATAGAAGAAGGGTTTTTAGGAGGGAAGGGAACTCCAGCGCATGCGGCGGCGGTTGTCGGAGATACAGTCGGGGATCCGTTTAAAGACACATCAGGCCCGGCGATTAACATTTTATTAAAATTGATGTCTATTGTTGCATTAGTTTTTGGCCCTGTTATTGTCAGGTTTCATGGTGTTTTATTGGGATTGATTGGTAGATGACAATTACATTTGATGATTTTAAAAAGGTTGAATTGCGGGTTGCGGAGATTAAATCCGTAGAAGATATTGAAGGTGCGGATAAAATTTACAAATTGACGGTTGATTTGGGTTGTAGCGACGCGATTAATCGCGTCGCTACAACCATTGTTGCAGGTATAAAGCAACATTATCCAAACAAAGAAGAATTAATAGGCAAAAAGGTAGCTGTTGTTGCAAACCTCGAACCTCGTAAATTGAGAGGCATTGAAAGCCAAGGGATGCTTCTTGCCGCCTCAAACTCCGACAAATCCTCTGTTGTTCTTTTGACCCTTGATCGCGACATTCCGAATGGGTCTGTGATTAGCTGATTATTTAAAAAACAATAATTGAAGAGCGACCACAAGCAGATAGATACCAAAAATTTTTCTAAGCAGATCATCGGGGATGGGTTGTGCGAATGTTGCGCCGATGTATCCGCCGATTAAAAAACCGAGAGCTATTAATAATGCGAATTTAATGTTTACATTTCCTGTTTGATTATATTTTATAACAGCTAATATTCCAACAGGAAGTAAAAGTGCGGCAAGTGATGTCCCTTGTGCCATATGTTGTGTCATTTTATAGATTACAAGAAGAGAGGGGATAAGGAGTGTCGCTCCGCCGATTCCCAAAAATCCGCTTAATATCCCAGCTCCGAGGCCTATTGTTAGTAAACCCAGTATTTGCACCCTCATCCACCTTTTTGTTTATTTGATAATTTTGGGTCAATTACCTTCTCCCGAGGGGAGAAGGATCTATAAATATGAATTTAAATTATGGGTGAAGGTTAGGTGAGGGCTTCCCTCACAAGTCTATTAACTATCTTCCCATCAACTCCTGGATATTTTGCCAATACTGCTTTCATAACATTTCCCATATCTTTTACGGAAGATGCATTCAATTCTTTTATTGCATCTTCAACAGCTTTTTTAATTTCATTGTCAGAAAGCTGTTTTGGTAGATATTCTTGAACAATCTTAAGCTCGTTTTCTGATTTTGCAGCATCATCGCTGCGCCCAACTTTTTTGGCTTCTTCCGCGGATTCTACAAGTTCTTTTGAGTATTTAGCAAGGATTTTAATTATTTCAGGATCGGGGATTTGGTCTCCTCTCGCGTTTACATAAAGTATTTTACTTTTCATCATTCTAAGGACAGACAATTTTTCCTGATCCTTTTCTTTCATTGCCTGTTTTATGTCATTGTTTATTTTGTCAAACAGTTCAGCCATTAGCAGTCACCTCTTTATTTTATTATAACATAAATATTTTTTGGACATAACGAACACTTCTGGTATATGGAATTTCTTCAAAGATTGCTCTTGTTTTTTTAAGAGCCTCAAGCTTTGCAATATACTCCTATATAGCTATCTATAGCTTCAACTCTTAAGGCGATTTTGTCAAGCGGGTGGAATGGGATAAAAAGGCATTAGTGCACTTTGTTAATTACCCGACAAAGATATCTTCTTGCGGATATCCTAACGCTTGACGATGGGGTTTGAAAAAAAGCGCCATAGCTATGGTTGCCGGACCAACCCTGCCAAGGAACATTGTAATGATCAAAACAATTTTGCCAATTGAAGTTAAAGCAGGTGTTATCCCTGCAGATAGACCGGTATTACCCAGAGCCGAAATGATCTCGAAAAAAACTTTAAGATAAGAAGCTTTTTCGGTATTGGCTAAAATTGTAAGATCAATAATTGCAATTAAAACAAAAAGGCTAAAAACTGTGAACGCCCTTAAAACTGTTATTAGGGGAATTTCTCTTTCGAATACTACGACGCTTTTTTTCCCACGCAAATAAGCCAGCATGGAAAAAAAGAGAACGCCAAGTGTTGTAGTTTTAATACCTCCGCCAGTGCTGCCAGGAGAGGCTCCAATAAACATTAGCATCATCAATATGGTTAAACCTGAAGCGGACATTGCGCCGATGTCAATTGTGTTATATCCATCTGTGGTTGAGGCGGAGATTGACTGAAACGAGGTAACCATTGCTTTATCATAAGTGGTGGCGACGGTCGGCCATTGTTCAGTAATTAAGATAGTTGCTGCTCCAGCTATTACAACAACAAACGTAACAAGCAGTGCCATTTTACTGTGCAGAGTTAATCTTGCGGGGAGATTCCTGCACTTGTTGTAAATGAGATTGAATATATCCATAATCACAAAAAAACCAATTCCACCGATCAACGAAATAATATTTATTGTTGTATTTACCGTAAAACTGTTTTTGTAATCCATCAAGCTTGTGGGAAATACAGAAAAACCAGCAGTGCAAAAAGCAGAGACTGAATGAAAAATTCCCAAATAGATGGAGTGGGGAAGTGAGTAAGATTTTGACCAATAAACGGCCAAAATTATTGCGCCAATAGATTCAAAAATAAAAGTATAAAACAAAACGTTCTTAAAAAATTGACCAAGCATTTTGTATCCATAACTCTTGGTAGCAAGAGATTCCCTTGCTATAACGCCTGTTATCAAAGATATTTTTTCTCCCAGCATATAAGCTATAAAAATCAAAAAAGTCATGTATCCGATTCCGCCGATTTGGAAAATAGACATCAAGACTATTTGTCCAAATAAAGTATAATAACGGCCTATATCAACTACTGTTAATCCGGAAGTACTTATTCCGGAGGTGGCGACAAAGAGAGAGTCCAAAAATGGCTGATACATTCCTTTGGCATTGGAAATCGGCAAAGAGAGCAGCAATGCTCCTATGATAGTAATAATGGCATATCCCAACACCAAAATCTGCAAAGGATTTAACTTGAATCTCATGATTTATCATCCTCTGGTACTTAGTATAATTGAGGGGTAGTTAAGTTCGTATAAAGAACGAGGAATCAACTGTAAAGATTTTGTTAAGATTTATAATTATCCGAAGGTGTGGGGGTGAATCTATAACCTACACCCGGTTCAGTCATAATATATCGTGGTACATCCGGATCAGGCTCGATCTTTTTTCTTAAGTTGCTCATGTGGACACGCAGCGTTCTTGTGTCTTCAATATAGTTTGGCCCCCAAACTTTTTCAAGGATCATTTTAGAAGTAAGCACGCGATCCGTATTTTGTGCCAGATAAGCCAAAATATCAAATTCAGTTCTGGTAAGCTCAACTTCTTTGTCGGCAATCTTCACCGTACGGCGACCAATATCTATCTCCATATCTTTAAATGTAATTACAGCCATTGGCGCGATGTTTTGTGATGCACGTCTTAAAAGAGCCCGTATGCGAGCCAAAAGCTCGGCTGCGGAAAAAGGCTTGGTTAAATAGTCATCCGCGCCGCTGTCAAGGGCTTTTACCTTGTCCTGATCGGTGCTGTGTACGGTAAGTATCAAGATAGGGCCGGTGTACCACGAACGCAGCTCATGGCAGACTTCAACTCCACTTAAGCCAGGCAAGGAAAGATCGAGAATGATTAAGTCCGGCGTATTATCAATCGCCATATCGATTGCTTCTTCGCCATCTTTTGCTAGTGTTATTTTATATTTGCGCGAGGTTAGAATTGAATGCAGCGCACGCCTGATCTTTTCCTCATCATCTACTATCAGTATCAAAGCCGTTCTTTCTTTTGATCCCATTAGGGTTCCTCCTTAGGAATTGAAACAACTACTCTGGTCCCGTGAGGCATTATGTCTTCGATCCATATCTTGCCTTCGTGATATCTTACGATTTCGGCCACAATTGCCAGCCCCAAACCGGTACCAGTTGTGGACTTGGATGCGGAAGGCCCGCGATAAAATTTTTCAAACACCTTTCTTTTTTCCTCGTCTGGTATTCCCGAGCCCTGATCTTCAACCATTACCAATATTTCTCCCATCTGATCCTTAGCTTTGATTGCAACCTTACTCTCCTTTTGACTATAGCGCAGTCCGTTCTCGACCAGATTCTGGAGCAATCTCAAGAATTGCTCAAAGTCAATCCAGAGTGGCGGTAGCTCAGGCGGAAGTTTGACTTCCAGTCGCATCTGTTCTTGTCGCGGCAATTGTGCTGACAATAGACCAATAATCTCATTCAATTCGTATTTTTCCTTACTTGGTTTCCAGCTTTCGGTCTCCAGCCTTGAAAAGTCAAGCAATGCATTGATACTTCCTCCAAGGCGTTTTATATCTTCAGCCACAGTTTCAAGTTCTGAGCGGATATAGGCATCATCCCATTTTAATTCATCAGTCAGCAAATTGGTGACCGTTGCGTTTATGGCAGAAAGCGGTGTCTTTAACTCATGTGAAACCGAAGAAATGAGGGTTGATTTTAACTTATCTGTTTCGTGAATGGCTTTTATTTGTGCCAGTTCTCTGAGTTTTCCCGTCTGAAAACCAATAATGATTCCCACTATCAGAAAGACAAAAAGCGAAAGAATATCTTTAGGATCATCAACCGCAAAAGTATGATAAGGTGGAATCAGGAAATAATTCCAGGATAAAAAAGCCAGCATTGATGCCAGCAAAGCAGCTCTAAAACCACTGACACTACCGACAATAACTACAATCAGCAGATAAATCAGTGCCCATTGTCCTTTGGCAAAATATGATCGAAGCGGTACAAACAGTGAAGTAGCTAAAATTATTATTAAAACCGCCCAAAGATATTCAGAAAAATGATATTTAGCCTTTTTCATGATTTCTTCCTAATTATTATATCTGCCAACTCAGAAATCATAAATTCGATAAATGAAGCGCAGGCTTCTTTTCTTTCACGGCTATTGAAATTATATTTTCCGGTTAAAGCCCTGCAGCAGGTAGTTTTGAATTTAGCCTTGAATTTATCATGCAGAGAAGCTGCAAGTTTTCCAGGATTTTTTCTGCTTTCTTCTGATTGCCCATAAAGATAGCCCGAAGCTAAAACAGCAGCCATTAAAGCGCCGCAGATACAGCCTGATCCTCCAATCCCTGCCCGCAAGCCGCTGACTGATGACACAAGCGGGGCAGGAATTTCAATGCCGGAGTCATTTAAGGCATGGAGAATGCTTTCCGAACAGCTAAACCCTTTCTCTAAATATAAATCTTTTGCTGTTTTTATTATTGATTCTTTATCCATAATTAAATTATAGCAAATCTTTGGAGTGAAAGGCTGATTTTTTTAAAAGCCTAGATACTTGAATCTGTGCAGCAATGGCACTTTCAGGGAAAAATCTTATATCTCGTATTTAGAAAAAAGTGAAACTCCGCTGAACTTGTTTTCATTCAAATTCTGTTAGATTCTTGCTATAATATCAAAAGATTGAAGGGGGAATTTCTTGATTTATTGCGAAATAAATTTAAAAATGGCAAGAGGATTTGCTGTCAATTGTTTAAAAAAAACAATGAATAATAAATATCTTCTTTTATTTCTTTTGTTTATTTTTTCCGCTTCGCTTTGTTTTTATTTTCCTTTTACCAGTAGCATAAGTAACGAAAATACTCTTTTTTCTCTTGCATCACATGAAACAGCTGAACTTATAGCTAGTGTTTCTTCTTATAGCCTTGATGATGACATTGCTAAGACAGTATGTCTTTTTTTTGTTTTTTTGTCAGCCATGCTTTCGCTTATTATATACCCCTTTACTTTGTTTATTGTTATACTCGAATCCGTTATTTTTAAATTTCCTTTATCTTCTTCAAAAAAGAATTTTTTTGTTGTGCAAACAATAATCTTTACTATGCTTTTTCTTTTTTCTAATCTTCTTATGTTGATGTCCTGGTCTTCAATAATGCTTTCCATATCTATGCAGATAGAGGCTACCATTTATTATTGTTTAATGTTTCTGATGTCATTATTTTCTATTTTAATGAGCGCCTGGTTTGGCTTTTCAAAAAATAGGAACTGATGAATAAAGTACTACAAATTATCTGCCTGTCACCCGCCTGACGGTAGTCAGTTTTTCCGGTGTTTCTCGTCGATCGGTTGCGCGGCTCGAATCGGTTATCGTATAACGGTATTTTGCAACACTCCCTTTTGGTAAAGGATTTTCTGTTGATAATCTTGAGAATATGCGGAAGTTTTATGCGGGATTTTCTGGGTTGTTTGAGATTTCCGAGACAGTGTCTCGGAAATCTTTAATTCTTGCTGCTGGACAAAAATACGAGACGGCGTCCCGTATTTTATCTTGGTCGCATTACTGCGAATTACTGAAAACCAGCTTGAACAGGCTGTTATAGACAAGCTCCAGCATTTTCTTCTTGAAATGGGCAAAGGGTTTAGTTTTGTTGCTCGCCAGAAACGCATTACCATGATAAACCGCCATTACTTTATAGATCTTGCGGTTCCTTTGCTCTTTTTTGACAATAACTGTAAACGGGTGTAAACTAATGCTTGTAATGGAAAAAGAGCAAAAAATTTATAATATAACTGAACTAGCAGAGCAATTAAAAGTTACTCGCCAGGCTATTTATAAGTGGATAGAGAAAGGTTGGATCAAACCAAAAAGAGATTATAAGAATTATCCAGTTTTTACTGAAGATAGTGTTGAGGAAATTATAAAATGGAAAAACAAAATTAAGTAAGTTGAACGTAAAAATTTAGTGAGTAGTTTTTGGATGAATAATACAGATTATTGGACATTGACTGACTTAGGCTGGAAATTTGTGGAACAAATATTAAAGGAAAAAAGACTTATATAAATGTGGTTTTTATATTTAGATGAAAGTGGTGATTTGGGGTTTGATTTTGTAAACAGAAAACCTTCAAAGTTTTTTACTATTACAATTTTAGCCATTAAAGGTATTGATAATAATAGAGAGCTTATAAACTGCGTAAAAAAGGTTTTAAAAAGGAAATTAAATAATAAAAAGAATAAAAAACGCTTTATTCAAGAATTAAAAGGGGTAACGACAAATTTTGGAATAAAAAAATATTTTTATGAATTAATAAAGGATTTGCCTTTTGCAATTTTTTCTCTTACCTTAAATAAGAAAAGAGTTTATAGCAAATTAATTGATGAAAAAGAAAGAATTTATAACTATATTGCCAGAAAAGTTTTAGATGAAATTAAATTTGAGAATGCAAATAATCAAGTTGATTTGATTGTGGATAAGTCAAAAGGAACTGAACAAATTAAAGACTTTAATGCTTATATAGTGGGACATCTTCAAGCTAGGCTTAATCCAAAAGTTTTTTTAAACATCTTACATGTTAATTCTTGGAATTCTAAGGGGATACAGGCTGTAGATTTATTTAGTTGGGGGATTTTTAGAAGCTACGAAAAACAAGATTTTGGTTGGCTGAATGTTTTTAAAAATAAAGTTAAATTTAATGAACAGTTTTTATAATAAAAAAAGAGCGAGCCCTAAAAGTTCTTTATGCTGAGGCTCATAACCACCAGATGGAAGAAAGCACCTCAGACAACCTTTAATGGTCTTATCGCTCATTTAAATTATGACATTCATAGTATCGATTGTCAATACATGTACACACATGTACAGACATTAATTTATCGTAATAAAAGAGGTATAAATTGCATATGAAACATTATTTCATCCGAACCTACGGCTGCCAGATGAATGTCAACGATTCGGAAATCCTGTCCGGTATCCTTGAAACAAAAGGATATCAAGAAACAAATGACTATAGATCTGCTGATTTGGTGCTTGTCAATACATGCGCTATTCGCCAAAAGGCAGAAGATAAAGCGTACGGTTTCTTAGGAGACCTAAAAGGCTTAAAAAAAGAAAAGCCCGATTTAATAATAGGTATCTGCGGGTGTATCCCTCAACA
>MEUB01000003.1 GCA_001771535.1 candidate division WOR-1 bacterium RIFOXYB2_FULL_37_13 | reverse complement strand
AAAGATCCTTTCATTTAACAGCCAACGTGAAGAATCGTTTAAGATATATACTGGAATCAGTCAGAGAAATGGATAGGCAGCCAATTTTAGATGACTTGTCTGAAAGAATCTTTCGGATAACAATTAAAAAAGATCTGTTTACAGAGTCTTTTTCAGGTGTCGGTGTTCCCGGATGTTTTAATCCAAGAGGTCTTCACAGAGAAATGCCTTATGTCCACGCAACAGAAGCCAACGCAGGGCTTATTCAGATTTTTGCTCCAAAAGGGAACCAAGTAGCAAACGCGGTCGTTCTTTATATGAACAAAGGAGCATATGTCTATGCCGGCTATAATGGGACCGGATACAACATGGATCGGCTATTTGCGCAGGCTTTAATAAAACTTACCGAGTTTGTTCCTGCAGTTATGATTACCCCTTCATCCGCAGGTTTTGATTCGTTAAAGAATATTGCCGTCCGGCGTAAAATAAAAATAAGCAAGCCACCGACAATTTTCTCAAGTCAATATGTGGATTACGGAGAGGTAGATCAGGCAGGGAATATAACGCTTGAAGAAGATTTTTATGTCATTACAAAACTAGCAAAACCCTGAATATTGCGCAATTTTTAGGAATCAAGTATAATATATCAATAATGAAAACCCTTAAACAAGAAAAAAATGGTAATACCCAAGTATTGGAAGTAGAACTCAGCTGGGACCAATTCAGGACAGAAAGAGAAAAGGTTATAAATAACTACGCAAAAGATATGAGCATCCCCGGGTTCAGAAAAGGAAAAGCTCCAAAAGAAATTGTAGAAAAAAATCTTAACATTGAAGTCGTAAATGACAGAACCTCTCAAAATTTGATTTCCGACGCATATCCTGTTCTGTTAAAAGAAAACAATGTCGATCCTGTGGATTATCCCAAAGTGGAAATCATAACTTTGAAAGAAGAAAACCCTTTTGTTTTTAAATTAGAAATAGATGTATACCCTGAAGTCCTTCTTGGCCAATACAAAGGGATTAAAGTTCAGAAAAAAACAACAGAGGTTACCGAAGAAGAGGTTGCAAAAGTAATCAGCGATCTTCAAACCCGTGTATCAAAGTTTGTCGATGTAGAAAACGGATCAACAAAAAAAGATGACAACCTTTTCATGGAACTGGAAGCTAAGGTAGAAGGAGCAGAAGTCAAAAGCTGGCCCAGGGGCATTGAACACTTCCCTCTCGGTAAAAACTTTATACACGAAGAGTTTGATAAAAGCATAGAAGGCCTTAACTGTGATGAAGAAAAATCATTCCGGATAAAATTTCCAGAAGATTACAGCTTAAAAGAAATCGCAGGAAAAAACGTTGACTTTAAAATAAAAATCAAAAAGATACAGCGCAAAGAACTGGTCCCTTTGGATGATGATTTTGCAAAAAAAGTAGGCAATTTCGGATCGTTTTCAGAACTCAAAGAAGATATAAAAATTAATATGGAAAACGAGAAAAAGGAAGACACAGATGCCGACCTTAAAAATCAAATAATTCAAGCTGTTTCAAAAGAAACAAAAGTAGAACTTCCTACAAGCCTGATAGACGCAGAAACAGACATAATGGTTGATGAACTCAAGACCTCCTTATCCAGAAGTAATTTGACTTTGGAAAATTATTTAAAGAGCATCAGAAAAACCGAAGATGAAATCAAAAGCGACCTACGCAAACCGGCAACATCACGCGCATTGGGAAAAGTCATATTAAAAAAGGTCGCACAGGTTGAAAAGCTCGAAGTCCCTTCCCACGACTTAGACACTGAGATAGCACTTATGGCTCAAGGTAGCAACAAGTCAGTCGAAGAATATAAAAGATCGCTGAGTCAGGGAGCTCTTAAATATATGGAAGATTATATTTTAAGAAGAAAAGCCTTGGATTTTTTAATAAGTCACGCTAATATTAACTAATAACTTATAACCTATAACTTATAACTAAAAGGAGGCTTTTAATATGAAAGAAAAATCACAATTAATCCCCATGGTTATCGAACAAACAAGCAGAGGCGAAAGATCTTTTGACATTTTTTCGAGGCTTTTAAAAGAAAGAATTATTTTTATTGGGACTCCGATTGATGATGAAATTGCAAATCTTATTATTGCCCAACTTTTATTTTTGGAGGCAGAAGACGCGGGAAAAGATATAAATATATATGTTAATTCTCCGGGAGGAGTTGTTACCGCGGGACTGGCAGTTTATGATACCTTACAATATATAAAAAGCCCAATAACAACAATTTGCATAGGACAAGCAGCAAGCATGGGCGCTCTTCTTTTATGCTCTGGCAGTAAAGGGAAACGCTTTGCCCTTCCAAATGCCAGGATTATGATCCATCAACCCTTAGGCGGAGCTCAAGGCCAGGCAACAGACATTGAGATTCAAACCCTAGAAATTTTGAGAATAAAAAAGCTTTTAAATAATATTCTCGTGGTTCATACAGGCCAATCACTTGAAAAAATAGAAAAAGATACTGATCGAGATTTCTACATGTCAGCAGACGAAGCAAAAAAGTATGGCCTTATCGATCAGGTAATATCATCAGTAAAAGAAGTAATCCCAAATAAAAAGTCAAAATAAATGACTTCAGGGAAAAAAATAAACAAAGAAAAGCCGGATAAAACAGCTGAATGGAAAGAGGAATTACCATTAATTCCCATACGCAATATTGTTGTCTTTCCGCAGATGATTGTTCCTCTCTTTATTGGACGAAGTAAATCAATCAAAGCTTTGGAAGAAACCTTAAAGAAGGAAAAAATTGTTGTTTTCGCATCACAAAAGAACGAAGAAGTTGAAGACCCTTCCCCAAAAGACCTCTGTGTAATAGGAACTTTGGCAGAAGTTGTTCAGCTTCTCGAACTGCCTGATGGGACTACGAAAGTGCTGGTAGAAGGGATTTCAAGAATCAAGATAGAAAATTTTACGCAGGAATCACCCTACTATAAAGTAATTGTAACGCGAATCGCGGAACCTGACGGATTAACCCCTGAAGCCGAAGCGTTTGTAAGAAATACTATTAAACTTTTTGAAAAATATGTAAAACTAAACAAGCGGATTCCTCCTGAAACTTTGATGTCAATTATAAACGTTGACCGCCCTGGCCGGTTAGCCGATCTTATTGCTTCCTACATAACACTAAAAGTAGATGAAAAGCAGGCCATTCTTGAAACCATCTCTGTTGAGAACCGCCTTAAAAAATTATGCCAGATATTGGAAAAAGAATTGGAAGTTCTGGAAGTAGAAAAAAACCTTCAGGGGAAAGTCCGTAAACAGATAGAAAAAGTCCAAAAAGAATACTACCTTAAAGAAAAATTAAAAGCCATAAAAGAAGAATTAGGGGAAGAAGCAGACGATGAAGAAGGAGATATTTCCGTAGGGCCGGAAATTGATGAATATAAAAAGAAAATCGCAAAAGCAAAGCTTCCCGCAAACGTCAAAGAAAAAGCAAAAAAAGAATTAGATCGTCTTGAAAAAATGACCCCCATGTCCGCGGAAGCAACAGTTATAAGGACATACCTTGACTGGCTGATAGATCTTCCATGGAACAAAAAAAGTAAAAGCAAAATAGATATACAGGAAGTTGAAGAAAAATTGAATAAAGATCATTATGGGTTGAAAAAAGTAAAAGAGCGGATTATAGAATATTTTGCCGTACTTAAGCTGACGGGGCAAATTGGAGGCTCGATACTCTGTCTTGTTGGTCCTCCTGGTGTCGGAAAGACAAGCATAGCTTCAAGCATTGCAGAAGCTATGGGAAGAAAATTTGTCCATGTCTCTTTAGGCGGTATCCGTGATGAAGCCGAGATCAGGGGTCACAGGAGAACATATGTCGGAGCTCTTCCGGGAAGAATCATACAAAATATAAACAAGGGGAAAGTAGCGAATCCTGTCTTTCTTATGGACGAAGTGGATAAAATGGGGATGGATTTCAAAGGGGATCCCGCCGCGGCTCTGCTCGAGGTATTGGATCCCGCTCAAAACAAAGAATTTGTCGACCATTACATAGATTTGCCGTTTGATTTATCTGACGTTTTCTTTATAACAACAGCCAATACAATTGACCCAATTCCCCGCCCTCTTCACGATAGGATGGAAATTATCACGATGTCGGGATATACAGAAGAAGAGAAACTGCATATTGCGAAAGAATACTTGCTGCCAAGAGGCATACAAAAGCACGGATTAAAAGAGAGCCAGGTAAAAATAGAAGACGAGTCTCTTTTGGAAATGATACAAAGCTATACAAGAGAGGCGGGAGTTCGTAATCTTGAACGGACAATAGCAACAGTCCTCCGCAAAATAGCAACACAGCTTATAAAAACAAAAGAAGAAGACAAAGTTTTTGTTGTTAACAAAAACAATGTTATTGAGTACCTAGGCGCGCCAAGATATCATTACGGCCTTGCCGAAAAAGAAGACCAGATGGGAGTAACCACAGGGCTTGCGTGGACAGAAGTCGGGGGAGATACTCTTCCAATTGAAGTAACTACAATGAAAGGCAGAGGAACTCTGACCATTACCGGACATTTGGGCGAGGTTATGCAAGAATCAGCAAAAGCAGCCATGAGTTATGTCAGGTCAAAATGCGATGAGTTGGGAATTGATGAGAATTTTTATCGCAAGCTGGATCTTCACATACATGTACCGGAAGGAGCTGTGCCCAAAGATGGTCCAAGCGCCGGCATTGCAATGGCAACAGCGCTTGTTTCTTCTTTGTGTGAAATTCCGGCGCGCAAAGATATAGCAATGACAGGAGAGATAACCTTAAGAGGCAAGGTTCTTCCAATTGGGGGATTAAAAGAAAAGCTCCTTGCAGCAAGAAGGGCGGGAATAAAAACCGTCATTATACCTTTTGAAAACGAAAAAGACTTAAACGAGATAAAAGAGGAGCTTCCTTCCGATATGGAATTTATACTGGCAAAAGAAACAGATGAAGTTTTAAGAAAGGCACTGACAAAGGATCCCTTTGTTTACAGAAAACCGATACAAATACAAAAAGAAGAAATAAAAGAATCCCCCGCCGATTCTATTGACGGCCAAATGTTTGCTTAAAATCGAAGGTCAGAAGGAACCATTTTATTATGTTAAAATATAACTATGGAATATAAACAAACTCTCAATCTCCCGAAAACCGATCTGCCAATACGGGCAAATTCTGCCGCGGTTGAGGAGGAGTTTTTAAAATTCTGGGCAGACAACAATATCTACAAAAAACTTCTTGAAAAAAATAAGGACAAGGACAAGTTTATATTACATGATGGGCCTCCCTACGCAAACGGGCACATTCATCTGGGCCATGCGATAAACAGGATATTAAAAGACATAGTCGTTAAATATAAATCAATGTCGGGGTTTAACTCTCCTTTTATCCCTGGTTGGGATTGTCACGGATTGCCAATTGAAACTCAACTACAAAAAGAACTTGGAGACAAAAAACATGATGTCGGAATTTTAGAATTTAGAAAAAAATGCCACGATTATGCCATGAATTTTGTCGACATTCAAAGAGAAGAGTCAATCAACCTCGGTCTGTTAGGCGACTGGTTTAACCCTTATTTAACGCTTGACCCATTATACGAAGAAAAAATTATCGAAACTTTCGGGAAACTGGCGGATGAAGGTTATATTTATCGGGGTTTAAAGCCAATCCATTGGTGCCCAAATTGCGAAACAGCGCTTGCGGAGGCGGAAATTGAATACGAAGATGAAAAATCTCCTTCAATCTACGTAAAATTCAAAGTAAAAGACCAGAAATCAGCAGCAGCAAGCCATTTCTCCCCTATTGCAAATATGAATGCTTCAATATTTTTTATAATCTGGACGACAACTCCATGGACTCTTCCCGCAAACGTAGCAATCGCAGCTCATCCAGAATATGAATACGCTTTTGTTTCTGTAAAAGATGAAATTTGGATAATAGCAGAAGAGCTTGTAAATACGGTAATGCATAAATTTGGAGTTTCAGATTACAAAATAATTGATAAAACCAAAGGCAAAAACTTAGAAGGCATTGCGACCGCGCATCCTTTTATAGAAAGAGATTCCGTGCTTGTTCTTGATGAATACGTAACACTCGAACAAGGAACCGGACTTGTCCACATAGCTCCGGGGCACGGAATGGAAGACTACAAAGTTGGTTTAAACTATAAATTGCCGATAATTATGCCGGTTGACTCAAGCGGAAATTTTGACAATTCGGTTCCTGATTTTATTAAGGGGAAAAATATTATTGAGGCAAATAAGATAATTGGCCAAAAGCTGGAAAACGACGGAAATCTTTTAAAGCTGGAATTTATAAAACACTCGTATCCTCATTGCTGGAGATGCAAAAAACCGGTAATATTCCGCGCGACAGAACAGTGGTTTATCTCCGTAGAACATAAAAATATGAGAGAAAAGGCGTTAAAAGCTGTTGCTGATACAAATTGGATACCAAGCTGGGGAGAAAACAGGATTCGCGGCATGATAGACACTCGTCCCGATTGGTGCATATCTCGCCAGCGTTCATGGGGAGTTCCAATTCCAGCCTTTTATTGCGCAAAATGCAAAAAAGTCCATTTTGGCGGAGAATTCAACAAAGCGACAGAAGCTCTTATAAGAAAAGAAGGAACAGATGGATGGTTTAAATACGAACCAAAAGATTTTTTGCCGAAAGATTTAAGATGCGAATGCGGCAGTTCTGAGTTTAAAAAAGAGACAGATATTCTTGATGTCTGGTTTGAATCCGGCTCTTCGCATGCGGCAGTCCTTGAAACAAGATTATCATGGCCGGCCGATTTGTACCTTGAAGGTTCTGATCAGCACAGGGGATGGTTTCAATCATCCCTTCTAACCTCCGTAGGAACAAAAGGGAGAGCCCCGTTTAATGCGGTATTGACCCATGGGTTTACAATCGACGATAAAGGGAAGAAGATGAGCAAATCTTTGGGGAATGTCATTGACCCATTAGAAGTAATTAAAAAATACGGCGCTGATGTTTTGCGCCTTTGGGTAGCCTCGACCGATTTTAGAAACGATATGGCCGCGTCTGATAAGATTTTAAAGCAGGTTCAGGATGCCTACCTAAAGATTAGAAATACTTGTCGATTTTTATTGAGTAATTTGTCTGATTTTGAAAAGTCTTTGGATTTAAAAGATTTAGAAGAACTTGATAAATGGATTTTGATAAAACTCAATGAATTGATCAAAAAAGTAAATGCGGCTTATGAAAAATACGAACCGCATATTGTCTATCATTCAATATACGATTTTTGCGTAACAGACTTAAGCGCCCATTATCTTGACATGTCAAAAGACAGGCTTTATTGCGACAAAAAAGGCTCAAACAATAGAAGCTCGGCACAAACAGCAATCAACGAGATACTTCTTACACTCCTTAAGCTTATGGCACCGATTTTGAGCTTTACGGCAGAGGATATTTATAGATACTATAATCAATTTCCAATGTCCAATGTCCAATGTCCAATGTTTAAAAGCATCTTTCTAACAGATTTGCCGAGGGGTAAGAAAGAACTTGAAAATTTAGCCCCAAAAGAAGAGTGGGAAAAACTTTTTGAAATACGAGAAAAGGTTTATAAAATAGTAGAAGAGGCTAGAAAAGAGAAGAAGATCGCATCGTCAGTTGCGGCAATGGTTTCTATTTCTGCAAAAGATAAAGAGTTAGCGCTTCTTAAGGCTTATGAAAAGACTTTGGAAGTTTTTTTTATCGTATCAAAAATAGAACTAACAGAAGGCGATTTTAATGTTGTTGTCTCTTCTGCCCCTGGTCAGAAATGCGAAAGATGCTGGCAGGTGAAAGAGAGTGTCGGGCAAAACAATGAACATGCCACTTTATGTGAAAGATGCCAAAACGCGATAAGCTAGCCCTTCTGGAAAAAAGGGTTCTTAAAACCGATATTTATCCTGTTATTACTCCTTCTTTTTGCAAAGGCAGAAGTCCGATTTTTGTTTTACAAGAAGTTTTGGCTGGTGGAGCCAAAATCGTCCAGTTAAGGGATAAACAGGAGCCCGAAAGACACGCTCAAAAATTCAGGGAAATTACTGAAAAATATAATGCCTTGCTTATTATAAACGATTCGGTCGACCTTGCCTTAAAGTTCAACGCAGACGGAGTTCATTTAGGCCAGGGTGATCTGCCTCTTATTGAAGCGCGAGAAAAAGCACCTGAACTGATTATCGGTGTTTCGGCTCACAATTTAAAAGAAGCTCTTTTTGCGCAGGAAAACGGGGCCTCTTACGTAAACCTCGGTCCTATATTTCAAACAAAAACAAAAGAGAAGCTTTCAATTTTTTTAGGGGTAGCAGCTATTAAAGAAATTGCTCCCTGCTTAAAAATCCCTTTTACTGTAATGGGTGGAATAAATAAGGATAATATTGACCAGGTTTTGGAGGCTGGGGCAAGGAGGGTTGCGATGGTGACGGGAATAACAGAGACGGAGAATGTTGCAGAAACGGTTAGGTTTTTGGCTAGGAAGGTAAAAACCTTAAATAAATAGGGATGCGCGTTTCTGTAATTCCCTGCTACAAATTTATAAAAGTAGACATATTGACATCAAACTTTGTTGGATCAGGGTAAGCTACTGTTACATCAACTCTTTGTCCCGCTTCGGCAAATTTAAGAGTTGTCACAACCCCTTTTACCAATTCAAAAAACTCACTGGCATCTTGAGGAATTCTATCTACTAAAACAGGATAAGCACCTCCATAAAGCAGCATCCTATAAAAAGCCCGTTCTGAAGCTGTTATTCCAACAACCGGAATTGTTGAAAAACCCTTATGGGCAAACCTGATGCTATTTCCATTTATGGTACATGGAACCAATGCTACGGATCCCATCCTTTCAGCAGAACCAAGCGCTGCAAAAATCAACTCTTCTGTAGAAAGATGAGGAACAGCTTGAGGGCTTTTCCCTGATCTGTGAAATTCCCTGATTCTTTCGAGATGCAACTGCTGCGCAGCTTCTCTATAACGAGCAAAATCTTGCAATCTAAAGGGATCTTCTTCCGTAGATTTAGCATGAGCGACCGCGCTTCTCATGACAGAAACAGGGTCGGCACTTGACGTAATTTCCCCTGAAAACATAATAGCAGAAGCTCCGCCATAAAGCGCATCTGCAAAATTAACTGAATCAGACCGGCTTGGTCTAAAACCGTTTATTGTCCCCTCAAAAACACCGGTTGCTATTATAACAGGAGTGCCATATATTCTTCCAAGGCTCATAATCCTGCGCCTTACAGCTGCCAAGCCATCAGCACCAACTGCCGCGTCTAAATCTCCCTGCGCAACCATGACAAAATACGAGCCAGAAACAATCTCTTCCATATTTCTTACGCCAAAAAGCTCCTCTATTTTTGCGCCTTGATACAACAACTGATCTTCTGTTCCTTTTGCAAGCATATAATCTCTCATGAAATTAATTGCGCCGATTCCGGTTGTAAAAGATTGAG
Source organism: candidate division WOR-1 bacterium RIFOXYB2_FULL_37_13 (assembly GCA_001771535.1). Taxonomy (GTDB): domain Bacteria; phylum Margulisbacteria; class WOR-1; order XYC2-FULL-46-14; family XYC2-FULL-37-10; genus XYC2-FULL-37-10. The sequence goes on along the minus strand of MEUB01000003.1, from coordinate 7,094 downwards.
CTAAATATTGAAAGCCCCTGCTAAAGCCTCCCATCTCAAACGCAAAATCAACAGAAGAAAGGTCAGCGACCGTAACGGCAGGCACATTAAGCGCGCATTTAGCAAAATTAAGACCTTTATTTCCAATAAGAAGACCTCCCCTGATTACCTTACAAACAATTCCATGTTCAGGGTTAATACTTAAAATTTCAAGTTCAATTTTGCCATCTTCTATTAAAATATGTACAGGAGCAAGACTGCTTTGACTGGTCAATTCGTCATAAAGTTTGGTATAACCATGAGGTATCCTTATATAAACTTTTTCAGCAGAAGTTGCCCCTTCTCCCGGGACAATAACAAGGTTGCCCCCTTCTTTTAATTCTACATTACCCTCGTAACGTCTAATTCTAAACTCAGGCCCCTGCGTATCCAACATTATCCCAATTGGTATGCACCTTTCAGCTTCTACTTCTTTAATTGTTTGCACCAGGTTAACTACCTTGGCTCTATCTTGATCCGTTAACACGTGGGAAAAATTAATTCTTGCAATATGCATCCCCGCGGTTGCCAATGACCTCACAAGTTCTTTTGTTGCATTCCCCGGGACCAGCGTACCAATAAAACGAGTATATGGCCCGGGAGGCAGCCATCTTAAAATTTTATACCCTCCGCCGATGTTAAGCGAAATCGGTGATGTCATGTTTTTTTAACTTCTCTTTTCTTTTTTTCAAGAACACTTCCCATCATTAAAGCTTGAGAAAGTGGCATTTTTGCGGTTTTTTCCCTACGAATTGCCGCTTGAGCTGCTGCAAGAATAGCTGTTAAAATATTAAAAGGAGAAACGCTAACAGCATCTACACTTTCTATTCCATCAAGAACTCCTATTGAATAAGGATCTGCACCATGCTCCCCACATAAAAGCATTTCAAAAGAACGAGAAATAGATTTTGCAATATCAGCGAATCTTCTTATGCCATTTACAACTGCTGGCATAACAGAGCGAAATGGATCCCCGGTTCCATGAGGATACATTAGAAGCTCTACGTACTTACCCAAAAATGTTTTTGGAGCTTCATTTCTACTAACATAATAGAAGCCTCCGATTCCATCATTTGAACCAACTCCACCAAACCCATCTTCACCTAAAATCTCAACTATTTCTCTTGCAACCTCTCCATCCATTGAGCTTGGAGTTTCAACCATAATCCCTATTTTATAATGCCCGCTAAAATCTACATCCTCCTTTATTGCTACTTCATCTCTTATTTTTAGTATCATATCTTTAATGATTCTAACCTCTTGCGGAACAGTAACAACAGGAATCTCTATTTTTACTTTAGGATCCTTACCATCTTTTATTAAAGAGGCAATTTTATTAAAACTTGCTCGAACTTGAGTCTCATATATGATTGGGAAAAGCACTCCCATCCTGGCGCCTCTAAATCCTCGCTCTCCTTCCTTTGCTCCCATTATTTTCTTAAGGAGAAAATCCAGCTTTTCTCGAGACATGTTCAAAGTCGTTGCTAAGCTTGCCCTTTGTTTTTCAGAAATTTTTACAAAAAACTCTTCCAGTGGAGCATCAAAAAGCCTGGTAGTAACCCAACGCCCATTATATGGGCCATACATTATGCCATTATCCTCTTCCTGCTGCTGCCCCAAGGTATCCATAAGCATGGAAAGACTCTGAAATATTTCTTTTTTCTCAGATGAATCATTTGAATCAAAATAGTATTGCCAGCATTTTATGATAGCTTGCTGAGCTACCACCAATCTATCAGGCCCTAAAAACTGATGTTCTGTCCGTTGCAATCCAACTCCTTCTGCTCCCAAGTCCGAGGCAAATTGGGCTGTAGCCATTTCTGTATTAGCATAAATCTTAAGTCTTTTATGTCTGGCTGCCATATCTCTAAAGGCTATTGTCCTTTCATCCAATTTATCAGGGATTACAGTTTTTATTTCACCTAAAAATACCTCTCCCTCTTTTGCGTTTACACTTATAACTGTACCCTCTTCAAAAAACTCACCGTTAAATACAAACCCTTTTTTCCCATCTTTTACAGCAAACTCTAGGTCAAGAACTGCTACAACACAAGGGATCCCATACATATTGGCTATAACCGAAGCATGACAAAGCCTGCTTCCTGTAGATGTAACAATAGCTTCTGATGCTAACATACCTGCAACGTTATCTTGCGAAGTTTCTTCTGCCACTAAAACACCTTTAATCTTTTTGTTTTCAGCTTTTTTAGCTGCCAATTCATCTGAATCTAAATATACTGCACCACAACCTGCCCCAAAGGCGGCAGGAACCCCTTTTGCCAATAACCTCCGCCCCCCGTCTCCCTTTCTTGCCTTTGCAAGATCTGCTTCATCAAAAATAGGCAATACAAACTCTTTCATTTTTTCAGGTTCTTCAATCATCATAATTGCCTCTTCTTCTGTAATTATTCCCTCCTCAACCATACTCAAAGCACTTTCTACAAATCCTTTTGCGGACATTTGAGCTTTACGTGTTTGCAAATAATAAAGCTTCATCCTCCCCCTTCTGTCCCGAACTACAGTAATTTCAACATCTTGCGGAGCCTTGCCTTCTCTTTCAAGAAGTTTAACTCCAGAAACTATTTCATCATGTAAGGCTCGAAGCTTCGGATCTTCGCTTTTTTTCAATCTATTTAAAGAAGTAGTATTACTTTTTCCAGAAACAACTGCCTCCCCTTGCGCATTAAACAACATGTCTCCTGTTATCCCTTTGCCGGTATTTGAATGCCTGCTGTAGATAACACCTGTCCCTCCACCACTATTTCCAGGAGCTATCTTTACAAAGATAACTGCTGTCCCCAATCTTTCAGGGATTCTTTTTGCTTTTTTCAAAACTTCAGCGCGTGGAGAATTCCAAGAAGAAAAAACACTCTCTGCTACCAGATAAGCTTGCTCATTATGATCTTTGGGCAACTCTACTTTTGCGTTAGAATATAAAGCTTCATAAGCAGCTACAATTTTGAACTGATTTTTTAAGGTGGTGACAGCTTCTCTCCCTGCAATTTTTGCTCTTTCAAGATGAAAAATACTTTTCTTTTCATCAAAGGCTTCTTGCCTTGCTTCCGCGACTTTGCGGCTGCAACCAAAAACATCGTCTCCCATCTGTTCCAAAAGGGTAGCGTAAGAATCAAAATGACTGTAAGCCAAAGCTTCATCCCCTATTTCCAAAGCATTTGCAACAAGGACATCAACCAACTCTTTATAAAGCCCCATATTTAATATTGTTCTTAACATCCCGGGCAAAGAAATTTTTGCTCCTGATCTTCCAGAAGTGGTCAAAGGCTCATTTTTTTTGGGACAAATCTTTGGAGAAAATTCCTCTGCAATCTCTTCAATGATTATCCTGCTTAACCACAATCTTTTGCGTTGTTGAGCTACATCTAAAGTAGATAATTCTTTATCTCTATACCCTGCCGTTGCAGAGACTAAAGTACCAAGACCTCCTCCTTCCCTAAGCTCCTTAATTATGTGCGCAACTCTATTTTGTGAACCACAAAGGCCATAAAGGTCTTTTGTCAAAGCTTCATTTAGCCACTCGATGGTATTGCCAGAATTTTCAAATTCGACACTACTAAAGTCTATATTTTTCTTAAGAACTTTACACAGTTTTTTTATTTGTCTTATAGTAAAAAATTCTTCTTGAAAAAAAGAAGGTGATTTTCGAGATTCATGAAGCCCAAATTTTAGACCAGTCGCTCTTTCAAGTTTTTCCAATCCATCCTTTATATCCCTTTTCTGTTTTTCAATTAGCTTCCTAGCAATCACATTCCCATCATCATCTTTTATAAGCTCACATTTTCCACATTGATAAGTAGGTAAAACAAAAAATTCAGGAACCTTTAATCCTAAAGCTTTCATAAAAACCAAAGACCAGGCTTTGCCCCCTAGCCATTCCTTTAGAGAATCGGTAGATAGTTTTTGAAAAAAACCATCCATTACATCTTCAAACCAAACAACTCTTTCTAGCCTTCCATCTTTTATTGTCCTCATTTCTCTTTTGTTTCTAGCTTCTGAAAGACTTATTATTTTCCCCTTATACAACTCTTCTCTTCCAACACTGGGGTCTATTAAAGTTCCAATGCCTTTTCCCAAGCCTAATGACATTTTTGCCGCATTATAAACCAAGCCTGCCTTATATGCCCAAAAACTTTCACTATTTGCCGCTAGCCTATGCAAAATACTCCTTGACATTAACACATCTCGTTCTTTACCTGTCACAATATTGCTTTTTGTCAACACTGGTGTCATTTTGTATCTCCTGCCTTTCTTTATATTTTAATCTGTCGGCTTGCAAACCTTATTTTAAACCTTCTCAAAGCTTTGATACGAAAAAAACATAAACTCAAAATGGTTTTAAATTATTTTTTTCTCTCTCAAGCACCCCCCTCTTTATTTTGTTTAAAAAAAATAACTACTATCAAAGTTTGACAACCTTCGGACACTAATTTAAAAAATTTCACATGATTTTTTTAAAGTTACATTTAAAAACATGTTGGCAAAATACATATTTATACATATAATGTTTTTATATTCACTTTAAAAAGGAGAAAAATCGTGGCAAAAACAATAGAAGAAATAAATGAAAAAATTAAAAGCGGGAAAGTGGTCGTGGTTACGGCTGAGGAGATTATTGATATTGTCGATAAAAAAGGATTGGAAAAAGCAGCTCAGGAAGTGGATGTAGTAACAACAGGAACCTTTGGTCCTATGTGTTCATCTGGTGCTTATTTTAACTTTGGGCATACAAAGCCAAAAATAAAAGCAGGAGGCGGAATTGCTCTTTTAAACAATGTTCCAGCCTACACAGGCTGGGCGGCTGTCGACCTTTATATTGGAGCAACAGCAACAGCAAAAGACGACCCACTAAACAAAATACATCCTGGAGAATTTGCGTATGGAGGAGGGCATGTAATAGAAGAATTAGTATCCGGTAAAGATGTAAAACTTCATGTGGAAGCATACGGAACAGATTGCTATCCAAGAAAACATCTTGACACACTGATAAACATAAAGGACTTAAACGAAGCGGTATTGTTTAACTCGCGAAATGCCTATCAAAACTACAATGTAGCAGTCAATTTATCAAATAAAACAATTTATACATATCTTGGGACACTAAAACCAAACCTTGGCAATGCAAACTACTGTAGTGCGGGCCAGCTCTCCCCTCTCTTGAACGATCCTTTTTATAAGACTATAGGAATCGGAACAAGAATCTTTTTGGGCGGAGCTGAAGGATATGTCGCCTGGCAAGGGACACAGCACAACCCTCATGCCCCAAGGCTTGATAATGGAACGCCAAAACGCCCTGCAGGGACACTTGCCGTTATTGGAGACTTAAAACAGATGAGTCCACGATATTTAAAAGGGGTAAGTTTTATAGGATACGGGACAACTCTTGCTGTAGGTATAGGAATACCAATTCCTATCTTAAATGAGGAAATACTAAAATACACAACTGTAAAGGATGCAGAGATTACAGCGGCTGTTGTCGATTACAGCGACGCGTATCCAAACGGCAAACCGGAAGTATTGGGTGAAGTTAACTATGAACAGTTGAAAAGCGGTTCTATAGAAATTAAAGGCAAAAAAGTTGCAACTTCCGGAATTTCCAGCTACTCGCGGGCGCTCGAGATCGCAAACACTTTAAAAGATTTGATCAAGAAAGGAACTTTTTCTCTTACGCAAAAGGTTGCCGATTTGCCAAGCCGCGATAACGCGCCAAAATTCAAACCTTTAAACGAGCGCCCTGTAAAGGAGGAAAAGTAAAATGACATCAAGAAAAATAGTAATCAATTTCCCAAAAGATCTCATAGACAGACCGATTGTATACAAACTTATAAAAGAGTACGACCTTGAGTTTAACATACTAAAAGCCAGTATAACGCCTGATTCCGAGGGGATTATGGTTCTTGAACTTATGGGGGATAAGAAGAAAATAGATGACGGAATAAAATATTTAAAAGACCAGGGTGTTAAAATTGAGTCTTTGTCAAAAGATATAAAAGTCAACTGGGATAAATGCATCCAATGTGGAGCATGCGTAAGCATTTGCCCCACAGAGGCTCTTTATATTTCAGATAGAAAAACTATGAAAGTGGATTTTGACGCCGAAAAATGCATAGCATGCGAATTATGCATAAGGCCATGCCCGCCAAGGGCGATCGAAGTACATTATACTACTTAAAATATTCCCCCGTCTCTTTGCGCCAGAAGAGAAGATCAAGATGGTCGAGCGGGATGCCGATTTTGTCCGCAAACCGGCTCATCTTTTCTTCTATTTCAAAATAAACGTTTTGAGTTAAGCTCTTTGGTATCTCTTTTATTATCCCAAGCAGTTTTAAGTTCTTTAAAATGTGCCGATCCAAGATTGCTATATGTTTTCCAAACCCAATATTCCTCAAGAAATGACTCCCCTCTTTAAGCCCCATCCCCTTAATATTTTCTACAAGCCAATCTCTCGCTATTTTTGTATCTTTAAATTCTAGGAGTTTTGATTTAATATCAACCTTTCCATTTTTTAAGAAAAGTTCTCTTGCCGCAACTACATACTTTGCTTTGTTATTATGAAAACGGACTTTTCTTTGAAGCTCTTTTGCAATTTTCTTATCGTGAGGATTTTTCAGCAGATTTTTTGCCTTGAGATTTTCTATTGCCCCCCAACAGCTTTTTGCCTTTGATTGTGGAGTCAACAAACAAAAAACGAGCTCATAAAAAAGCTCGTCTTCGCTATTTTTCTTAAAAACTTTTTTAAAATCTGCAAGCCTAGCCGCAATCTTCTCTTTTTCCAGAGAATGAAGCTCTTTTATCTCTTTTAATATTTTTTTTCCATTGGACATTGGATATTGGTTATTGGTCATTGATATTAAGCGTTAGCTCAATAATTTTCCGCCAAAACCTCATAATACGCTTGCGGGTGCGCGCAGGCAGGGCATGCTTTTGGTGCTTCTGCCCCTTCATGAACATAACCGCAATTGCGGCAACGCCATTTTACAGCAGAAGAATCTTTTTTAAAAACTTTCCCGCTCTTCACATTTTCAAGAAGTTTTCTATACCGTTTTTCGTGTTGTTCTTCA
>MEUB01000002.1 GCA_001771535.1 candidate division WOR-1 bacterium RIFOXYB2_FULL_37_13 | reverse complement strand
ATAAAACACCCCCCTAATATATTATCAAAATCTCTAATTACTGTGTCTACTAAAAGGGGGGAGGGTCAAAGGGATACTGACAGCTTAAGATATCTTAGCCTAGAATTTTTTCAGAATTATACGAGTTAAATGAAGGACCTTTAATATCTGCTATGCATTGTTTAAGCGTTAGAGATGCGGCAGATATAGTTAGCTCTATGGCTAGAGCCTTACGCGGTGCGGATCAAGTTCCCAAACTTCTTGATAGATTAGTTAGTTTAGACGATGAGATGATTACTGCGAAAGCTCACGCAATTGTTGCCTTAGTTGAGAGACTTTCTGATGATCAATAAAAATAGTTGTGAAATAGAATTTACTTGAGAGGGTTTACAGTGGTCAACTTGCCGTTTGGAAGTTCGTAGCGGATTTTCCCGTCTCTAAAAAATACATTAGGAAGCCCTAATTTGCGATTTTCATCTCGAGCTTTTTTGACAGCTATGTTTCCAAGCCTTAATACATCCAGAAAAAACTTATATGCTTCTTTTGTCATTATCTACATCCTTAATAAACAAAGAAAACTTTTCTTCTTCTAAAATATTTACTTCATCCATAGATCCTGTCGCAACAGGAATCAACCTATCATCATCTTCTCCATTATAGAATATCGACCAATCATTTGCAATATTTCGATAAATTTTCCAGAAATTATTCTTGCTTCTATAAAATCTCCTTATGACATCTTCATTGGGGATAAAATGGCCACCTTTTTCGACTCTAACTTTTATCCTATCAATTGCCATATTAGGATTATCTAAAAAAGAATAAATCACCGTGATTTTATAACCAAGCCTTCTAACTTTTTTAAGATTTTTTGCTAGAGAAATGTCTGAAAGTGTTGACTCAACAGCAAACGATTCCTCTTCATCCACTAATTTATCAAATCTTTTCAAAAATATTTTGCCGGCTTTTATTCTTGTTCTTACAAGATTTTTATCAGCCGATTTTGCTATTTCATCGGCATTAAGGAATTTAACTTTATGTTCTTTAATAATTCCTTAGCAAGGGTTGTTTTTCCAACCCCATTTCTTCCACCTATTACAAATATCTTTTTCTCTTTTTTCATAATTAAAAATCCAAAGCAACAACTTTATTGCGCGATTTTTCACCGCGGACAATTGATACCTGATATTTTTTGATTTTAAAATGTTCCGCAAGAAATTCGATAAGCGCCTTATTCGCTTTTCCCTCAACAGGCGGCGCTGTTAAATAGACCTTCTCCCCTTTTATCTCATTCCGTTTAGCGTTAGGGACTATTTTAAATTTCAATATTTTTTCTTTCATGTTTATATCATTATACATCGGACATTAGACATTGGACATTAGACATTGGAAATTGGAAATTAGACATTAGAAATTGGACATTAGACATTAGTCATTGGACATTGTTAGTCAACCTCCCAACCCCCTCAATTTCCACCACAACTTCATCCCCTTGATTCATCGCTCCAACCCCCGGAGGTGTCCCTGTCAATATCACATCTCCAGGAAGTAGCGTCATTATTTCCAATTTGCGCGCGTCCATTGGCCGTCTATTTTTTGCAAGTCTCTTGCCGTCACATCATTTGCGCAGGTGTAACCCAGTTTTCCCTCTTCTTGTATAACAATCGCAAGCTCGGCTTCATAATGGAGGGTTGATGTTTGCGCGGGATAAATTATTTTATCGCCATCCCCTATCACAGCTGTCGGCGGTTTTAAAAATAGAACGGGATATTTTGGTATCTCCATACCAAGCTCTTTCGCGTGATCGTAATAATTTAATCCGACACAGATGATTTTTGAAGGGTTAAATGGCATCATTTTATTTTTTGCTTTGTGAATATTTGATGCCATAAATCTATTCTATTTTGAAATAAAACTGAAATTGGCTGTTAAAGGAACTTCTTTTTCTTCATTTTTTCCTTTGAACCATTTTTCAAAATTGAGAATAGTAAACCCTGTTATTTTGCCTGTTTTGAGATTTTTTCTTATAAAAAAATCGTCCGCAATTTCAGTAGAAACCGATTTTTTAGGTTTCCCGACAGATATATCCAACAGATCATCATCCTTATCGTAATAAAAAATCATTTTTTTATCCATATTATAATGTTTTACCATCCAAACAAATTATATAATAAAAACTAATGAAATTATAGTGAAACATTGTTGACCCCCAAAAATAAATTGAAATTTCCCGTTTTAACCTTCGAAGAAGTTGTGTGCATAAAAAAGGCTTTTAAATAAATAGCGGAGGCAGATAAAAAATGAGTGATATGACAATTTATGGTTTAGGAAATATGTGTAGTAGAAACATGAGTAGCTGTCAGGCAAAGATAGAAAAAGAGGATGCAAAGAGTATATATAATGAAGTAACAGACAATTTTCTTCTTACAGATCAAGAGAAGCTTGATGGGGCATTTATTGAGGCCGCAAATTTAGATGGAGACGATAATCTTTCTCCCGATGAGGCTCAAATTGTTGCAGATGCAATGGAATATTATGGCGGGGAAGTTGAATCTGTTCTTTCACTGACAAGGTGCTTGTCCGCGTTAAAAAATAGCACTGAAGTGGATGATTTAACAAAAATTGAAGCAATAGAATGCCTTTTGGAAAATGGCTGTACAGAAGAACAGATAACAGATGGTACTATTTTTCTGAAAGATGGCGGATGGTATGTCAACTTAAATATAAACGGTAAAAGCAATTTTACAATAGGCGGAGTTTCATTAAGCGTGCAGGATCCATATGCTCCTTATGCAACTAATAAAGAACCTTTAAAGTTAAGATTATATTTTGATGGCAATAAACATGAGGTTGATAAGGCTAATGATCCGTATTTGTCTATTAACATAAAAGATCGAAAAATTTATGTTTCGGCAAATTTAGCAGAAGAGCTAACTCTCTCTTTTGGGGAAAATAATCTTTTTATTGATAAGCCAACAGGAAGTGGGAATTTTATCGCAAGATTCAATCATAGTGAGGCAGGTTTAAGTTTTGAGCCTAACGAAGCGGGTTATCCAAAAATCAAGATAATAGTCAGCAAGGATCGGAATAGTCGCACTTTCTTTCTCGAAAATGGGGGTGTGACTGTTAAAATAAGCAATTATTATTCTGGAAGAGTTGAAGATAATGGAAGAAATGCAAAATCAACGCCGTCAATTATTGTTGTTGATAGCACTCGCTTGTATATAAATGAATGGGGAGAAATAAGCCCTTCTTTATTTAATAAGTATAATTTGCCGGTAACCCCCAGTTTTACAGAACCAACAAATTTTTTCAGTGGCTGTTCTTCTTCAACCGATAGCAGTGGATATTCTATGCAAGATTTTACAAGAGATACAGGGATTGAAATACCCGAAGAATTCGCGAGCCAAGTTACTGATGTAACCTTAAGATATCTGGCATATTCAATTTTGTCTCTTCCTCTTGCGGCACAGGGAAAAGTTAAAGTCATTGAATTTGGTATGAGCGATAATGGTGTTATTTTTAATGCGTCCCCAAAAATTAATTTTAATAAAGATTCAGGCTTATTATTTCTTCCCAGCACTACATTCCCAATTTATGGCAATGTTTGTAGCGATTTTGATCTTGATGCGCTTTGGGTTCATGGCGATTGCGCAGAAGAACCTCCTCGTCTTTTGATAGGATTGGCAGACATACATCAAGCCGTCATTTCTGCAGTTGTGCCACAAGATGTAATAACCAGTTGGCAACGGCAGCCTTCTACTCTTAACGACTCCCTTCCCCTTACAAGCCAACAGCAACAGATTAGAGAAGAGATTGGATATTCGTTGTATAGACTTGTTACCAGTGGAGATCGGTTAATAAAACTATCTGGTGATAATCTAACTAGGTATAATAACAATTTAATCTTGCTAGAAAATGCAGGACTTGCAACCTCGCAACAGCTTAGATCTATAAAGGCTTTTAAATAAATAATGGAGGAATGAATTATGGAATTGTTAAAAGTTCAAAACTGTAGCGTCCCCAACCCTAAAAGTCTGCCGACAAAGCCATCAAACATAATTAATGCGGCAAAAGGGAAAGATGGGCAAATATCAGATAAAAAATGTGAGCAAGCTAATGTTACTGTAGATTATCTTTTTCGGTGTAATCCTTTTGATAAGTCTCCAGCAGATGATATGGAGTGTTCTAATTTGCAAAAAAACGCTTTGCCACCATATCAAAATTTTTATCACTAAATCATATTATGCAATGTTATAATATAACATGCATTTTAAAACCATAAAAATAGGGCCTATTCAGACAAATTGTTATATCATAAGCGACAACAACGAAGCACTTGTCATTGATCCCGGGTTTGATATCGATCAGATACTCCCCTTTCTAGAAGGCGCAACCGTCAATGCGATTGTTTTAACTCATGGCCACTTTGACCATGTTACAGAAGCCTTTCTCCTGCAAGCCAAAACAAAAGCTCCTGTCTTAATCCACGAAAAAGATGAAAATATGATGGCCTTTACCAACAAAATGAAAGCGAACCGTTTGCTCAAAAACGGGGATGTTATAACAGTCGGAAATGAAAAATTTGTTGTAATCCATACCCCGGGCCATAGTTCGGGATCCATATGCCTATACAACGAAAAAGAAAAACTCTTGTTCAGCGGCGACACACTCTTTCATGGAACATATGGCAGAACAGACCTCCCCGGAAGCTCTCAAAAAGAGATGGAAGAATCGCTAAAAAAATTGCTAAAACTGCCTGAAAATGTTAAAGTTTATCCGGGTCACGGTCGAGAAACAACGATTGGAGATGAGCAGGGTCTAATATGAAAATACTTCTTGCAGGATATAATCTCGATAACGAAGTGATTGAAGCTTTAAAAAGAGGAGAAACAGGCAGGACAGATGTAACACCTGAAGTATTGTCCGCTTCCTACGCCCGCATAAGCCGCGATCCCCGCCCTATCAACGAATTGCGCAAAGCGGCGCGGGAAGAAGTGGAAAAATCACGCAAATCCAACCAGAATATTATCTTTAAAATGGGGCACCATTCCGTTGCCGAACACGCGGTATTTAACTTTGACCTGATAGATGTCTCCCGCCTTGCAATGGAAGAAATCGAAAAATTCCGCCTCTGCTCATATACCGAAAAATCACAAAGATACCAAAAACTTGAAGATAATTTTTTAATCCCCGAAGAAATAAAATCGGAAGGCTCGGAAAATCTTTTTGTCGAAACTGTAAAAGCTCAAAATAATTTCTATCAAAAAGCTGTCGCAATAGATGTCCCGCCGGAAGATGCCCGATATATTACATCTCTTGCTACTCTTGGCCAGGTCGGAATGACTGTAAACGCGAGAAACCTTGAGCTTTTATTTCGAAGATTTGCTTCGTCCCAATTGGCTGAAGTTAGGCAAATCGGAAAAGAGATGTTTCGTCTTGTGGAGAAAATAGCTCCCTCGATTATTCTCTTTACGGAACCAACTTCCCTTGACCGCGACACATACCCACAACTTCAAGACTGGGCAAAAAAGAATGTAAATAATGTTGAAGACGATAAAAATATTGAAGAGGTTTCTCTTGTCTCTTTTTCAAAAGAGGCAGACAATGTAACACTCGCAGCCCTCCTCCATTCATCCACAAATTTGCCTTTTAGTAAATGTTTGGAAGAAGTAGAAAAGCTAAGTAATAATAAAAAACTTGAGCTTATAAAATTGTCACTCAAAAACATGGAATTTTACGATTCTACTCTGCGTGAATTTGAATATGCCGATTTAACTTTTGAATTGATGCTATCTTCCGCCTGTTTTGGACAGCTAAAAAGGCATAGAATGGCAACTTTAACCTGTCAGCCCTATAACCTTGCACTTGGAATAACAATCCCAAAAACAATAAAAGATAAAGGGCTTGAACAATCCTTTGCGGATATCGCAAACAAAAGCGCCTTGACCTATCTTTCTATTTCTGAAAAAGCGCCTCTTGCCGCTCCTTATGTTTTAACAGGCGCTCACAGAAAGAGAGTTTTATTCAAATGCAACGCGAGAGAGCTCTACCACATAAGCAGGCTTCGTGAAGATGCTCATGCTCAATGGGATATACAGGAAACAATAAAAAAAATGGTCTCCCTTGCAAAAGAGGCTATGCCGCTTACTATGCTTACAATTTGTGGAAAAGATGTGTATCCGGATGTTTATGAAAAAATCTTTAAGTTAAATTCCTAATCTTTTTTTTAGTTCTTTATGTTCCTGCCAAATTTCTTTTGGCATAGATTTGCCGATCTTTTTAAAAAATTCTTCCTGACTTTTAAGCTCATAAATCCAATCTTTTTTATGGACAGCTAACGCGTGTTCTAAATTCTTTTTTGACATATCAAGCTCTGTCATATCTATATTCTCAAGTTTTGGGATATTTCCAATAGCTGTCTTTTTTGCCCCCACGCGGTAACGACAACGATCCATTACCCATTCAAGGACTCTTAAATTTTCGCCAAATCCTGGCCATAAAAAATCCCCTTTTTTGTCTGTCCTAAACCAGTTTACATGAAAAATTTTAGGCGGTTTTGCCATCTTTCTTCCCATTTTAATCCAATGCTTAAAATAATCTCCCATGTCATACCCGCAAAACGGAAGCATGGCCATAGGATCACGCCGAAGTTCTCCCTGTTTTCCAACCTGAGCAAAAGTACGCTCAGAAGCCATCGAGGCCCCTACAAAAACACCGTGCTGCCAGCTAAACGCTTCATAAACAAGGGGAGCAACTTTTGCCCTTCTCCCTCCAAAAATAATCGCAGAAATAGGAACACCGTGATGGTGCTCCAACCTGTTTGTAATAGATGGACATTGTGAAATTGGCGCTGTAAATCTGCTGTTCTCATGTGCCCCTTTTATGATTTTACCAAGCTCATCTTTCATCCCAGGTTTCCAGGGACGCCCCATCCAATCAAATCCATCTTTTGGCACAGATCCATCACCATCTTCCCACCAAACTGTTCCATCTTTTTTGAGGAGCACATTTGTAAAAATTGTATTTTTTCTTATAGTCGCCATAGCGTTTGGATTTGTTTTGGAGTTTGTTCCTGGAGCAACGCCAAACATTCCATATTCTGGATTTATAGCCCACAAAGTACCATCTGAATCTATTTTCATCCAGGCAATATCATCGCCAACTGTCCAAATGCGATAACCTTTATGCTTTAAGCCTTTTGGAGGAATAAGCATGGCAAGATTTGTTTTACCGCAAGCGCTTGGAAACGCAGCAGCAATATATACTATATAACCGGAAGGATCTTCAACCCCCATAATAAGCATATGCTCCGCCATCCAATCTTCCTTCTTCCCCATATATGAAGCAATTCTTAAAGCAAGACATTTTTTACCCAGAAGGACATTTCCCCCATATCCCGAATTGACACTCCAAATAGCATTATCTTCAGGAAAATGAAGTATCATTCTTTTTGAAATATCAAGTTCAGCTTTTCCATGCAGACATTTTGTAAACTCACCATTTGTTTCTTCCAGTTTTTCAAGGACGGTTTTTCCCATGCGGGTCATTATTTTCATATTAAGAACAACATAAATACTATCCGAAAGCTCGATCCCTGTCTTGCTAAAAGGAGATCCGATCGGTCCCATGGAAAATGGGATAACATACATTGTACGACCTCTCATAGATCCTTTAAATATAGCTCCTGCTTTTTTATAAGCTTCTTTTGGATTCATCCAATTATTACAAGAGCCAGCTTCTTTTTTGTTTTTTGTACAAATAAAAGTTAAATGTTCTGTACGCGCAACATCGTTAGCCGCGGTTCTATGATAAACACATCCCGGCATTTTTTTCTGGTTAAGCTCTATAAGCTCTCCTGTCTTAAAAGCTTCTTTTTCAAGAAGAGCTTTTTCTTCTTCTGACCCATCACAAATATATATATTATCCGGGTTACAAAGATCAGAGCACTCTTTGATCCATGCTTTTAATTTTTTATGTTTTATATCTTTTAATTCCATATTGCATCTATATTATATCATTAAGACAGGAATGTGACAAAAAGCAGTTATTTTACAACAAAATTAACCATTTTCCCTGGAATATAAATAACTTTAACAATTTGCCTGCCGGATATAAAAGATTGAACTTTTTCACTTTTCCCTGCTAATGATTCAATTTCTTCTTTTGAAGCGCCGGTTGAAACAACTATTGTATCTCGAAGTTTTCCATTAATTTGGATTGGAATCGTCATTTCATTTTCAATAATCATTTTGGGATCAAAATCAGGCCATTTTTGCCTCACAACAAAATCATCATGTCCGAGTTTTTCCCAAAGCTCTTGTGCTAAATGAGGAGCAAAAGGAGCAATCATCATGACTAATTGTTCCAAATCCAATGCGGCAACATCATCTTTTGATTCATAAAAAGCGTTTGTCAGCTCCATAAGTTTGGCAATCGCAGTATTAAATGAAAAAGTTTCAATATCTTCCGTAACTCCCTTAATCGTCTGATGAACTTTCTTTTTTACCCCGTTGTCTTTACCGCGCGCTGTGCCATGTACACTGTTAACCAATCTATACACTCTCGCCAGAAACCTGTACGATCCTTCAACGGCAGCATCTGACCATTCAAGCTCTCTTGTAGGAGGAGAAGCGAACAAAATAAATAATCGCGCGGTATCAGCACCATATTTTTCTACTATATAATCGGGATCAACAACATTCCCTTTGCTTTTACTCATTTTGGCTCCATCTTTTACAACCATACCTTGGGTCAAAAGATTGGAAAAAGGTTCATCTATGTTGGAAAAACCGGCATCAAAAAGGACTTTTGTAAAAAAACGGGAATATAAAAGATGCAAAATGGCATGCTCTATGCCGCCTATGTACTGGTCAACAGGCATCCATTTTTTTACTTTATCAATATCAAAAGGTTGTTTGTCATTATGGGAATCGCAATATCTAAAATAATACCAAGATGAACAATTGAAAGTATCAAGCGTATCGGTTTCCCGAGTCGCTCTGCCGCCACATTTTGGACATTTTGTTTTCAAAAAGCTTTCAGAATTTTTAAGCGGCGAGCCTCCCTTTCCAGTAAATTCAACATCAAGCGGCAGTTTTACGGGTAAATCCTCTTTTGGGACCAAAACAGTTCCGCATTTGTCACAATATATAATGGGGATCGGCGCTCCCCAATAACGCTGGCGGGATATTAACCAGTCGCGAAGCTTATAGTTAATTACTTTTTTAACAAAATCTTTTTCTTCAAACCAATTATTGTCTAACGGTTCAGATTTTATAGGTAGATTGTTTTGTTTGGCAAAAGCAAAATCTCGCTCATCGTGGTCTGGAACAGCCATTACAGCTCCCGTGCCATATCCCATCAAAACATAATCGGCCGTCCAAATTGGAATCTTCTCCCCATTAGCAGGATTAACAGCATAACCACCGGTAAAAACGCCCTCTTTTGAAGCCCTGATAGTCCTATCATGAGTTGATTCATGTTGTACTTTTTCCTGATATTTTTTAACGGCCTCTTCCTGCTTAGTCCCTTTTGATAATTCAGAAACAAGAGGATGTTCCGGCGCTAATACCATATAAGTTACACCAAAGATAGTATCAGGACGAGTGGTGAATACTTTAAGCTTCCTACTGTACACTGTACACTGTACACTGTACATTTCAAAATCAATCTCCAGCCCCTCCGACCTGCCAATCCAATTTTTCTGCATCAACTTTACCGGCTCAGGCCAACCTTTTAATTTTTCGATATCATTTAAAAGCCTTTCAGCATATTCTGTAATTTTAAAGTACCACTGTTTCAGTTTTTTTTCTTCGACAACAGAATCACATCGCCAGCATTTTTGGTCTTTTACCTGTTCGTTTGCCAAAACTGTTTCACATTTTGGGCACCAGTTTACAGCTCCTTCTTTTTTATAAGCCAATCCCCTTTCATACATAAGAATGAACATCCATTGCGTCCATTTATAATAATCGGGTTTGCTTGTATTTACTTCGCGAGTCCAGTCATAAGAAAGTCCCAGTCTTTTCAGCTGTTCTTTCATGCGGACAATGCATTTATCTGTCCATATTTCCGGGTGTGTGTTGTTTTTAATGGCGGCATTTTCGGCAGGCATCCCAAAAGCATCCCAACCGATCGGATGAAGGACATCAAACCCTTTCATTGTTTTGTAACGGGCAATAACATCACCAATCGCGTAATTGCGGACATGCCCCATATGGAGGTTGCCTGATGGATATGGGAACATGACAAGATCGTAAAATTTGGGTTTTGCAAAATCATCTTTTACGATAAAGTCCCGCGCTTCTTCCCACTTAATTTGCCATTTTTGTTCAATTACTGATGGATTATAATCCGACATTTGTTTTTATTATATCGTTTTTTGACTGAAATTTCATCTTAAAAACAACGAAAAGAAAATGTAATGCTTATCCAACTAAATAAATTCACAAGAACTTCTCCCATGATGGGGCAATTATGCTTTTCGAGAGATCCTAACATCCCGGTATATGTCTCTCGTCAAACACAAGTAGCCGGACAAATAGGAATTGAAGATCTCCATAAGTGCAAACATCCTAAAGGTTTTGACACTGCGCTGATTGTACCGGTAAGCGTTATATCGCCAATTGTCTCCCCATATTTATCGGCGGCAGACATAATGGCAGGAAGTGATAAAAATTTATATTTTGAACTAGCATTTTTTCAACTATGTTCGCATGTTGTCCTGGCTTCGTTTCTTGGGTTTCAATCCCAATCCGGTCAAATTTATCCTATTGAAGGGATCCCTTTTTTCAAAGATCTTGATCCTGCCGCCATGGAAGAGGCATCTGCTTTTCTAGGAGATGAAATTACATCTGCTAAAAGGGATAATATTATTAGGGATAATATTATTGCAGTTCCTGTTTGCGAGAATATTCTAAATAAGCAAGGAAACTGGGAACGGACAAACTTAGGGGGTTTCGCCTTAACATTGAAAATAGTCAGGCAGTTAGGCTGGATTAGAAGTAACCATAAAGATTTTTCATATCCAACTCGTGAATTTTTAGCTCATTTATATTACAGCCAGTTTATTGATGCTATTTTACGCGCAGAAACTTTTCGTTTTTCTAGGTTTAACATCCCTAACTTAATTTTAACCTTTTCTGCACTGAGAGCAAAGCAAGAAACAAAAGAATTATATCTTGCCCTTTCTCCTGAAGAAAAAACACTATTTCTTAAATAAAAAATAAAAGTTCAATGGTTACTGGCTTCCTTTTCCCCCCCTCTTTTTACTTTGTTTTGATCTTTCCCCGCCATCCGGTTCTTTTATTTCCACAGACTGTTGCTTCTCAGGTGATTCTTTGACCTTATCATCTTTAGCAGGTTTGGGCTTGATTTCCGCCTTTCCGATTTTCTCAAAAACTATCTTTTCTTCTTTTACCTTTGCCACAACTTTATCTCCCGCTTTAAATTTACCTTCTATCAGCTGGTTGCTTAAAGGATTTTCAATCAAACGCCTGACCGCGCGGCGCAACGGCCTTGCTCCATACTTTGGATCATAGCCCTCTTTGGCAATAAGAGCCGTAACATCATCATCCATTGAAAGCTGCATCTCCTGGTCTTCCATTTGTTTTTCAACGTCAGAGATAATAAGCTTGGCAATCTGCTTTAACTCATCGTCAGATAACGGGTGAAAAACAATAATCTCATCAATCCTGTTTAAAAATTCCGGACGGAACTCTTTTTTCATTTCATCCAAAACCATATCCTTCATCTTTTCATAATCGGCTTCACGATCTTCCCTCGGTATAAAACCTATCGTGCTTTTATCAACTATCATCCTTTGCCCGATATTTGTAGTCATAATGATAACAGTATTTTTAAAGTCTATCGCTTTTCCTTTGGAATCGGTAACTTTACCGTCATCTAATATCTGCAAAAGAATGTTGTAAACATCGGGATGCCCTTTTTCTATTTCATCAAAAAGAATGACGGAATAAGGTTTTCGGCGCACTGCTTCCGTCAAAGCTCCGCCCTCTTCATATCCTACATATCCGGGAGGCGCTCCTATCAATCTCGAAACAGTATGCTTTTCCATATATTCCGACATATCAATCCTTATCATCGCATCTATTGTACCAAACATAAATTCCGCAAGCCGCCTTGCGACTTCGGTCTTTCCAACACCTGTCGGCCCGGCAAAAATAAACGATCCAACCGGCCTGTCCGGCGCTTTAAGACCCGCTCTTCCCCTTCTAATAGCCTGAGAAATAGATACAATGGCTTCATCCTGCCCTATAACTCGTTTATGAAGAGTATCTTCCATATGAAGAAGCTTTTCTGTTTCCGCCTGGGTAAGTTTTACAACAGGAATTCCCGTCCAATCAGAAACAACTTCCGCAATATCTTCCTCTGTTACAACTGCGGCAATTTTACCTGATTCTATCTTCCATTCATCCTCCAGCTCTTTTAAGCGGGATTGCAAGGTTTGCAGTTCGTCTCTTTTTGAAGCCGCTTTTTCATATTTTTGTTCTCCTATAGCTGTTGCCTGGCTCTTTTTTATATCTTCAATCTGAGCTTCTACTTCTTTTAATTCTTTTGGCCTTGAAATAAGGCGTAAACGAACCTTTGCCGCCGCTTCATCCATAACATCAATCGCCTTGTCCGGAAGGAACCTGTCTGAAATATATCTTTCTGACAAAGAGACAGCCTCAAATATTGAAGCGTCCGGAATTCTGACCCTGTGGTGTTCTTCGTATTTAGACCGAATACCTTTTAATATTTCAATAGCAAGCTCTTTATCCGGTTCGTTAACCATCACAGGTTGGAAACGCCGCTCCAACGCGGCATCTTTTTCAATGTTTTTACGATACTCATCAACAGTTGTCGCCCCTATGACTTGGAGTTCTCCTCGGGCAAGAGCAGGTTTTAGCATATTTGCCGCATCAATGGCTCCTTCGGCAGCACCCGCTCCAACCAACGTATGCAATTCATCTATGAATAATATTATTTCGCGTTTCTTTTTTAAAACTTCATCCAAAACTTTTTTAATTCGAGCCTCAAATTCTCCCCTATACTTTGTGCCGGCAACCATCCCTCCCAAATCAAGAGATATAATTTTTTTATCTTTTAAAGCATCAGGCACATTCCCTTTAACTATACGATCAGCAAGCCCTTCAACAATCGCGGTCTTTCCTACTCCAGGATCTCCAAGCAATGCCGGATTGTTTTTTGTGCGCCTGGATAAAATTCTGATTACTCTTTCAATTTCTTTTTCACGGCCAACTACAGGGTCAAGACGGTCTTCTCTTGCTTCCTGCGTCAAATCCTTGCCAAAAGAAGCAAGCGCAGGTTTTCTTCTCTGGGGCGCCATTGTCCCCGGAAAACCAAAACCAGGCATAGCTCCAAAAAAACCTTCGCCCATATCTTCGGCCCCTTCCGGCCCTTCATTCCCCTCTGTCCCCTCAGGAAAATCTTCAGCGCCTTCAACTCCCTGGCCTAACGGCAGCTGCGGGTATTCCTCTTTTTGTTCTTTTTCAATTTCTTCTAAAATTTTAGTTACAGCCTTATCAAATGTAATTTTTCTTTTATGAAGCGCCTGCGCGGCAACCGATTCTCCTTCACGAATGATACCAAGAAGAATATGCTCCGATCCGACAAAGCTGAAACCCAGTTCCATCGCCGCATTATATGACAGCTCGAGCACTTTTTTGGTTCTCGGCGAAAGTGTAATCTCTTTTTTGGATCCCTCGCCATGACCGACTAATGATTCTATGTCGGCAAAAAGATTGACAATATCAATTCCCGCATCTTTTAAAATTTTATATGCCAGTCCTTCTTCGCGGATTATCCCCAAAAGAAGATGTTCGGTTGTCAAATGATCATGCTGTAATCTGCGCGCCTCTTCCGAAGCCAGATGAATTACTTTTTGAGCCGATTCCGTAAAAAAATCATAGATCCTTTCTGAAGGGCGGCGTTTAAAAAACGATGCGAAAATATCAGGAATTTCAAAAAAGCCAGGGAATCCCAAATCTGTAGGCATAAACCCCAGTTTTTCCGCACACCCTGGACAAAGATGCCGCACCACCTTTTTGCCGTTTACAATACGGGTAACATGCACAGTTGCCTGGTTTATATGACACTCATCACATATCATTGCCATTTTATATCTCCTTTTCCGTGTTGGATTTTATTTTAACATTTTTTTATCATTCTTGAAATAGATAAATTTCTGCTTCTTATGCTCTAAATAAAATGAAATTATTTTATATATGGGGAACCCGACAATCCGAATGCCGCCCTGTTCCTGACATTAGCCTCCCTGAGCAGGAAGATTTTATAGCCCTACGCGAATAACGTTGCAAACATCTTTCACGACAGAAAGTTTTTCAAGGCGGGCGATAGCTTTGCGGAGGTTTGCTTCTTTTGCCTGATGGATAATTATCACGATAGTCGCGATTTTTCCAATTGTCTCTTTTTGGACGACATTTGAAATTGAAACCTTCTGATCGGCAAAAGCTTTTGAAATGCCCGCAAGCACCCCATGCTTATCCGGAACTGTTAAACGGATATAATAGCGGCTTTCTATTTCATCGATAGGTTTAACTTTGAGTTTCCGAAATTGGAAATTGGAAATTGGACATTGGACATTATAACAATTTATTATATCTGCAACGACTGCAGAAGCTGTAGGCAACCCCCCCGCACCCTGCCCATAAAACATAAGCTCCCCCACCATATCGCCTTTGACATAAATAGCATTCATTGGTCCTGAAACAGAAGCAAGCGGATGCTCCTGCGAAATCAATGTGGGGTGGACGCGGACTTCACACTCTTTTTCATATTTTTTTGCGACAGCCAGAAGTTTAATAATATAACCAATTTCTTTCGCGTAGGAAATATCCTCTTGAGTTATTTTTTCTATCCCTTCAAAATAAACATTCTTCCAGTCTATTTGAGAATTAAAAGCGACAGAAGCCAAAATGGCAGCTTTGTATGAAGAATCATATCCTTCTATATCTTTTTTGGGATTTGCTTCTGCATAACCCATTTTTCTTGCCTCTTCCAGCGCGGCTTCAAATTCTGTCCCCTCTTTTGTCATTTTGGAAAGTATGTAATTTGTCGTACCATTTACAATCCCATAAATTTCGGTCAAATTATTCGCGAGTAAATCATGGGAAAGCGGACCGATGATTGGTATGCCTCCACCGACAGCGGCTTCAAAATTTATGGAGACATTATTTTTACGCGCGGCAGAAAATATTTTATCGCCGTTAAGAGCCATGACCTCTTTATTTGAAGTTACGACATGTTTTCCTTTTTTGATCGCGGCAAGTATAAATGAAAGAGCCGGCTTTTCTCCTCCAATCGCCTCAACCACAACTTCTATCGCGGGATTGTTTATGACATCACGCGCGTCGCGGACTAAAAGAGGATGTTCAATGTTGGGGGAGACATCACAAATAGCAGACACATGCAAATCCAACCCGAGCCGTTTTTCTATCATGTCATGATTGACATTGATAAGTTCATAAACAGCAGAGCCAATTGTCCCAAACCCTAAAATGCCTATATTTATTTTTTTCATTGTTGATCCTTTTTTTAATCAAACAATCCGCTGATTGACCTGTTCTCATAATTTCTCTTTATCGCTTCGGCCAAAAGCTCCGCGGAAGAGATCAGTTTAAAGCCTTTAAACTGTTTCTCTTTTGGAATAGGAACAGAATCGGTAAAAACTGCTTCCTTAAAATCCGCATTGCTCATTTTTTGAACAGCATCGCCTGATAAAATCCCATGCGTGGAAACAACGTAAATATCATTATCACAACCCGCCTTCCTTAACGCGTTGACGCCTGCCGTAATGGTCCCCGCGGTATCTATCATATCATCAGTTATAATTACCGTTTTGCCGCTCACATCTCCTACAACATGAGTAACATCCGATTTATGATGGTCGGCTCTGACTTTGTGTAAAATAGCAAGTTCGGCGCCAATCCTGTCAGATAATTTTTTGGCGACTTTCGCGCGGCCGGTATCCGGAGCTACAACAACCATATTTTTTAAGTTTTTCTCACTGATATAATTTGAAAACAGAGGAAGAGCTGTTAGAGTATCCACGGGAATATTAAAAAACCCTTGTATCTGATCAGAATGTAAATCCATAGTTATTATACGGTCAGCGCCCGCGGTCTCCAATAAATTTGCGACTAATCTCGCGGAAACAGGCTCACGCGAGGCCGCCTTTCTATCTTGTCTTGCATAACCAAAATGAGGAAGAACAACAGTAATTGATTTCGCGGAAGCTCTTTTCATCGCGTCTATTATAATAAAGAGCTCCATTAAATCTTCATTGACCTTTTCAGTACAGGTTTGAATAATAACCGCGGAATGGCCTCTGATATTAGTTAAGATTCTGGCGTAAATTTCTCCGCCGGAAAATCTGGATATTTTTATCTTCCCCGCTTCAATGCCAAGATATTTTACAATCTTCTCCCCAAGTTCAGGATGCGAGCTCCCGTAAAAAACAGACAATTCGGAATTTACCATTTAAAAAGCTCCTTTATTCTGAAAATATTTTACGAAGGTATTCTAACATTGTAGGCGTTTGGTTTACAAGCCAGAAAAAAGCAACCCCTCAAGCACCCATGATTTCGCGGATTTAATTTCTACGGGAACTATTTGAAACAGCAATTCCTTTTTTCCTTCAAAGTAAACAACTTTGCTCCCTCTTGTCCTGCCGGAAAGTCGGCCGTCTTTGGCCTCCCCTTCTACCAAAACATCCACAGTTTTATTTACAAGTTTTTGATTTTTTTCAAAAGCCATATCCGAGACTATTCGCATAATTCCCTGTAAACGTTCTTTTTTAATTTTATCATCAATTTGATTATCCATAGCCGCGGCTTTTGTGTCAGGACGAATTGAA
>MEUB01000001.1:778-17580 GCA_001771535.1 candidate division WOR-1 bacterium RIFOXYB2_FULL_37_13 | reverse complement strand
TCGGGGGCTTTTTTTTGATATAATGACAAACATATGATCTTATATATTATTTTATTTTTTGTTTCTTTCTTTTTTTCTGCTTTACTGACAGCTGCTCTTATTTTTCTTTTTTCAATTATTCAGGTAAAGCAAATAGAAAGGAACGAAGGACCGCAAAGCCATAAAAAAAAGAGCGGTACCCCGACAATGGGAGGGATCGGCTTTGTTGTTGTGTCTGTTGCCTTGGGTTTTGTGTTTGCCAACATTTGGCCCATTATTCTGCTTTTTTTGGGCTATGCGTTAATTGGTTTTGCTGATGATTTTATAAAAGTTTTTTTAAAAAGAAATTTAGGTTTGACCTTCTGGCAAAAAATAATCACGCAAACAATTCTTGCTTTTTTATTTTCTTATTATATATCATATAATACTTCCCATTTTCTTTTTTCAGACCTGTTCCAGTTTATGGGATTCCATATTTATATATTATTTTCAACTTTTTTAATTGTCGGGTGTGCTAATGCGGCAAATCTGACCGATGGGTTGGATGGGCTCCTTTCAGGTACGTCAATATTGGTTTTTATCTCTTTTTTTTGCATAGCGCTTTACAAATCCCCAGTAATTAAATCTTTTCCTTATGCCTCTGGCTTGAGCGCTGTTATTGCCGGCGCGATTTTTGGCTTTTTAATTTTTAATTTTCCAAAGGCAAAAATTTTTATGGGAGATACCGGTTCTTTGGCAATAGGAGCGGCAGTTGCAGGCTTTTCTATAATTTTGTGCAAAGAGCTGCTTCTTGTTGTTGTCGGAGGCATATTTCTAGTTGAAGCACTTTCTGTTATAATACAGGTCGCAAGTTACAAACTTTTCAAGAAAAGAGTTTTTAAAATGTCGCCGATTCATCATCATTTTGAGCTTTTGGGGTGGGGTGAAACGAAAGTTGTTCTTATGTTTTGGTTCGCGCAAATAATATTGAGTATAGCAGGGATTTTACTAGCATGACAAAGTGGGAAAATAAAAATATTACTGTTTTTGGATTAGGTAAATCCGGGCTTGAAATTGCCAAAAAATTACTTCCTCTTGCCGCAAAAATTTTTATAACCGACAACAAGCTGGAACACGAGCTTGACCCCTTAATTATTAAAGAATTGGAGAAAATGGCGCCTAAGAGGGGCAATTCGAATCTTTGCATTGAAACAGGCGGACATACGCTTAAATCTATTAATGGAGCCGATCTTATTGTTTTAAGCCCGGGAGTGAAAACCGATCTTCCAATTTTAAAAGAAGCAAAATTAAAAAATATTCCTGTTATCGGGGAAGTTGAACTTGCGTATCGCTTTTTAAGCAAGCCGATAATAGCAGTAACAGGAACCAACGGAAAAACAACAACCACGACGCTAATAGGAGAATTTTTAAAAGCTGGCGGCAAGAAAATTGCTGTCGCAGGAAATATCGGAATTCCTTTAATATCTGTTAATGATAGCGATCTTGATTTTATTGTTGTTGAAATCAGCAGCTATCAGCTGGAAACCATTGTTTCTTTCAGGCCATGGATAAGCGTTTTTTTGAATCTGACCGAAGACCATATTGAAAGGCATGGGTCAATGCAATCTTATGGTGAGTTTAAAGCCCGTCTTTTTATGAACCAAAAAACGAGAGATTATTTAGTATACAACGCGGAGGATGCGGCTATTTGTGAAATGGCAAAAAAATCTGAAGCCCGGCTGATTCCGTTTTCCAAAAAAGACGCGGATCAATTTTTAAAAATCCCGATAGATCAGATAAGAATTAAAGGAGCCCATAATCTGGAAAACGCACTGGCTGCTTCCATAGTTGCCAAGATTGTTGGAATTCAAGATTCTATTATTGCTCAAGTGTTGAAATTATTTAAAGGGGTGGAACACAGGATTGAATTTGTAGCAGAAAAAAATGGTGTGAAATTTTACAACGATTCTAAAGCAACAAACCCTGAGTCAACAATAGTTGCGTTAAAAGCCTTGGATCAAGGTGACAAATCAATTATTCTTCTGCTTGGAGGCAAAGACAAGGGTGGAGACCTTTCTAAAATGTGCGCTTTAATTAATCAATCGGTAAAGCATGCCGTATTGTTTGGTGAAGGAGCTAAACGGTTTGAAGAAGCTCTAAAAAAATCAGGCTTTTTCAATTTTGAATGCGCAAAGAGTTTTGATGAAGCTTTGTGTTTGGCTTTTAAAGTTTCAAAACAGGGGGATAAACTTCTTCTTTCTCCCGCGTGCGCCAGTTTTGACATGTTCAAAAATTTTGAAGAGAGGGGAAATGTATTCAAGTCTCTCGTAGCAAAACTTTAAACAAAAAAAAGCCGCCTGACCTTGTTTTTTTAAGTTCAGTTGCCGCTTTACTGCTTTTTGGAACTATTATGATCTTTTCATCCAGTTCTGTCATGGGACTTAAAGTGGGAGATAGTTTTTACTACCTTAAGCGGCATATTTTATACCTTATGACGGGTTTTTTTGCGTTTTCTTTTGCTTTGAATCTTGATTTAAATAAATTAAAAAAATCGACATTCCCTGTGCTTGGAGTATCATTGTTTTTGCTTCTTCTCCTTTTTGTTCCGTTTTTTGGAAAATCGCTTGGGGGCGCAACTCGCTGGCTGAATTTTTATTTTTTTTCTTTTCAACCTTCTGAACTTGTAAAGTTTGCCATGATTCTGTTTTTGGCTTCGTCCCTTTCACAGCTTAAAGACGGGATAAAAGATTTTGTTAAAGGGCTTCTCCCTTTGCTTGTAATTTTAGGTGTAGTTGCCGGCATTATTATTAAACAGCCGGATATGGGAACCGCCTTATCTATCATGGCCACTTCTTTTTTGATGTTTTTTATAGCAGGTGCCCGTTTTGTTCATTTATTTTCGATCTTTCTTGCTGGCGGCTCCGCTGTATTTGTTTTGAGTTTTTTTTCTGCTTACAGGCTCAAGAGGCTTCTTGCGTTTGTAGATCCATGGAAAGATCCGCTCGGCATAGGATTTCATATTATCCAGTCGTTGCTTGCCGTAGGTTCTGGCGGTTTTTTTGGTTTGGGGCTTGGAAACTCGAGACAGAAATTTTATTATCTTCCTCAACAATACGCTGATTTTATTTTTGCTGTTTTATGCGAAGAGCTTGGTTTTATAGGGGCGTTTGCGTTAATTGTATTGTTTATGATTTTTTGTTTCAGAGGCGCAAAAATTGCTGCGGGGGCTAAGGATCCGTTTTCATCACTTTTGGCTTTTGGTCTAATCTCAATGTTTTTTGTACAGACCGCTCTTAATATCATGGTAGTTATTGCTCTTATTCCAACAACGGGGATTCCTCTTCCATTTGTAAGCTACGGTGGAACCACAACGATTGTAAACCTCTTTGCGGTAGGCCTGCTGGCGAATATTTCCAGAAAATAAAAATGCAATTTCGCCCTAAAGTGGAAGTTGAAGCATTATTTCGTATCCCTCAAAACCCCGAAATGCAAAAAGAGTTACAACGAGCTCTTTCTGTGCCTATTCAAGCTTGGGGCAGATGTGCAGGCGGTCGCGGGTATAGCTTAGGAATAACAAATCTTTTGGCGGCATAGCTACATTTTGTTATAATACATTAAATGAAAATAACAATAGCCGCAGGCGGGACGGGAGGACACATATATCCCGGGATCGCAATTGCGGAAGAGTTTTTAGCAAGAGATGAAAATAATCAGGTTTTATTTTTAACCAGCCGTTATGGCTTGGGAAAAAAAATCATTGAAAAAGAAGGATATCCTGTAAAACTTATTTCCGCAAGAGGTATTATAAGAAAACTTTCCATAAAAGCGTTTTTAGCCCCATTTTTTTCGCTAATAGGTTTCTTCCAAAGCATTTTTTATGTACTAAAATTTAAGCCCGATCTTGTTGTGTTAATGGGAGGATATGTAAGCTTCCCAGTCGCCTTTGCGGCAAAATTGCTTGGAACAAAAACTGTCCTGCATGAGCAAAATGTCCTCCCCGGCATTGTTAGCCGTATTCTTTCAAAGTTTGTAACTGTTGTCATTCTTTCTTTTCATGAGTCTTTAAAATATATAAAAAATGGGATTGTTCTTGGCAATCCTGTCAGGTGCCGTATTTTAAAAATAAAAAAAGGAAAATCGGATATTAAAAGAATTCTCATAATGGGTGGTAGCCAGGGAGCTTGGGGGATGAATAGCTTTATAATAGAAAATCTTGATAAATTCTTTTTTGAAAACATAAAAATAACCCATCTTATCGGCGAGCGGGACTTTGAATATTTTAAAGATAAAATATCCTTTGAAAAATATCCGTTTTATAACCCTCTCTCTTACATGTATAATGTAGAAGAAGGACTTTCAAAAACCGACCTTGTCATAAGCCGAGCCGGAGCTACTGCAATTGCGGAGTTCCTTGTTGTCGGCATCCCTTCAATTTTGATTCCTTTCCCTAATTCCGCGGAAGGGCATCAAGATAAAAACGCGGAAGTTTTGGCAAATAAAAACGCGGCGGTCGTTTTGGACGAGAAAAACATTTCTCAATTGCCAAAAATTCTTTTGGAATTGATATCTGACGATAAAAAACTTGGCCAAATGGTAAAAAGCGCAATATCTGCGGCAAACCCTGCCGCAGCAGACAATATAGTGGATTTAATTTATGAAACTGCAGGAAATAAAGAAATTTAAAAAGGTCTTTTTAATAGGAATTGGTGGTTGCGGAGTTTCCGCAATCGCAAAAATACTCTATCAAATGGGATATGATGTTTCGGGGTCTGACTCAAAAGAATCAAGCAATACAATGCGGTTAAAAGACTTGGGAGTTAAAACTTTTATAGGCCACGACGCTAGTAACTGCAGAGATGCGGATCTTGTTGTCTATTCTTCGGCTATTTCAAAAGAAAATGTCGAGTTTTCCTCTGCCATATCCAAAGGGATTCCTATTATTAAAAGAGCAGAAATGCTTTCATGGATTATGAACAAATTTAAAAAACGGGTTGCTGTTGCCGGGACACATGGGAAGACGACAACGACCTCGATGATTTCAAAATTGCTTGTTGATGGAGGTTTTGATCCTACATATCTTATCGGGGGAGAGACTGATTACATAGATGGCAATGCAAGGCTTGGAAAAGGGCTTTACGCTGTCGCGGAAGCAGATGAAAGTGATGGCTCATTTTTGGAGCTTGATCCTAATATTACCGTGCTTACAAACATAGAACCTGATCATATGGAATATTTCGGCACAAAAGAAAAACTTATTGAAGTCTTTTCGCAATTTGTAAATCAAATAGAAGAGGGGGGCACCCTGGTTTTTGGCGCCGACAATCAAGACGCGGCACTTGTGGCAGATAATAGTGCTCTTGCTAAAAAAATAAGTTATGGTTTAAATCCAAACGCAAATATGAGAGCTGAAAATATCATTTTTGAAAAAGGAGGGACCTCTTTTACTGTTTTGTATAACAATGAAAAATTAGGAGATATACATCTTTCTGTGCCGGGGATTCAAAATGTTGTCAATTGTCTTGGTGCCATGGTTGTGATAAAGGAGGCGGGAGTTCCTTTTTCCATTGCGGTATCAACTCTTTGTTCTTTTTCCAATGCCAAAAGAAGGTTTCAGATAGTAGGCGAAATTGATAATATCACAATTATAGATGATTATGCTCATCATCCAACCGAAATAAAGGCTACAATCCTTGCCGCGAAAAACGGGTGGAAAAACAGGCGAATTATTTCTGTTTTCCAACCTCACAGGTATACAAGGACATTGAATTTGTGCAAAGAATTTGGCGAAGCGTTTTTGGATTCTGATGTTGTGATATTAACCGATATCTACAGCGCGGGTGAAGTGGCAATAAAAGGAGTAAGCGGCAGGCTTATCGCAGATGAGGTCAAAAGGCACAAAGAGGCTTTTTATATCCCAAGAAAAGAAAAAATAACCGAAAAACTCCTTAAAGAACTAAAAAGTGGAGATATGGTGCTTATTATGGGGGCGGGGGATATTAACAATATCGCAAAAGAACTTTTATCCAGGTTGAAAATGAGAGATAATCCATGAGGTTTAAAGAGGGGGAAATTCTTTCTAACCATACGACTTTTTGCATTGGCGGTCTTGCGAAATATTTCTGCATTGTAAAAACTGATACTGATCTTTTTCTTGCCTTAAAATATGTAAGAGAAAAGAATCTCAAAGTTTTTGTTTTAGGATGTGGTTCAAATGTTTTAATCTCTGACAAAGGATTTGACGGCTTAGTCATAAAGATTGAAACGGAAAATATTAAGAGGAGTGGAAATTTTTTGACTGTTGAAGCAGGATTAATGCTGGGTGCTCTTTTAAAATACTCGGCAGAAAATAATTTGTCCGGGCTTGAATTTTTATCGGGTATACCGGGGGCAGTTGGTGGGGCTTTGTGCATGAATGCCGGACAATTAAACAAAAGTATCGGATATCTTGTTAAAAAAGTTTGGGTTGTTGATAGGAGTGGAAGAGAATTTGTTTTGCTGAAAGATAAATGCGAGTTTGGTTATCGCAGCAGTATTTTTCAAAAAAAAGAGTGGATTATTATAAAGGTGGAATTTGTTTTACAAAAAGGGGTTTTTGCAAAAATAAAAGAAGAGGCAAAAAACATACTTTCCGAAAAACTTGCCAAACAACCTTATGACATGCCATCCGCCGGATCTTTCTTCAAAAATCCGACAGGCGATTTTGCGGGAAGATTGATTGATGCGGCAGGATGTAAGGGGATGCGGGTTGGTGGCGCCCAGGTCTCTTTAAAGCATGCTAATTTTATAGTAAATTCAGGAGACGCTACTTTTGATGATGTCAAAAAATTATCAGATGAAGTTATTGGAAAGGTGAAAGAAAAATTTAATGTTGTGTTAGAGCCCGAAGTTAGATTTATATAGTGTATGGTTTAATTAAAACATTATGATCAATAAAAATAGGTTAGTCAAAAGATTTATCAAATATGTGAAAATTGCCAGTCCTTCCTGCAAGGAAGAAAAAATTGGAAAGCTTTTGGTTGAAGAATTTAGGGCTTTGGGCTGTAGTGTTTCACAGGATAAACTCGGCAATATTTTTGCCTATTTTAGAGGTGATGATAAAAGCAGAGATTCAATCCTCTTAAATGCCCATATAGATACCGTGGCACACAATAAACCAATTAGGCCAAAAATCAAAAACGGAATCATCACCTCAAGCCGCGACACCATTCTTGGGGCAGATAATAAGGCTGGCGTTGCTGTTATACTTGAAGTTTTGCAGGCTATCAGGGAAGAAAAACTTTCCCATTCTGATATTCAGGTTATCTTAACTGTTCAGGAAGAGATTGGGCTTTTTGGTTCAAGAGAGATAAAGAAAAAAGATATTAAAGCGAGATCAGGGTTTGTTTTGGATGGGGGAGAGATATCAAATATCCATAATCAAGGCCCCGCGCAATTCAATTTAACAGCAACAATTATAGGAAAACCAGCCCATGCGGGAGTTCATCCCGAAGATGGGATAAATGCTATCAAAGTTGCATCGGAAGCGATCGCCAAAATGAAGCTTGGCAGGATTGATTTTGAAACAACCGCAAATATCGGTACCATAGAAGGGGGAACTGCTACAAACATTATCCCTGAAAAGGTTTTCCTGAAAGGGGAAGCTCGAAGCCGCAATCCTCAAAAACTAAAGAATCAATTAAAACATATGGAAAAATGTTTGCAAAAAGCTTGTTTGAAATATAAAGCCAAACTAAAACTAAGCATTACAAAAACTTATAATTCGTTTAATATCGGCAAAAAAGATCCCCTTACAAAACTTGCAGAAAGAGCATTAAAGAGAATCGGTCTTACTCCAAAACTTGTCCCAACTGGCGGAGGCTCTGATGCGAACAATTTTAGCAAACTCGGCGTTAAATGCTTAATCCTCGGTGTCGGTGCTCATAAAATACACGGTAATGATGAATATATAAAGATAAAAGATTTGTATGATGGAGCGAGGTTTATATTGGAATGTTTGAAAAGACAATAAAATCTACAAGCATCTATAAAGGCCGCATGCTTGGATTGCGTGATGATGAAGTTGAGCTTCCAAACGGAAAAATCTCTCACCGCGAAATCTGCGAACACCCGGGAGCTGTCGCAATTGTCCCGATTACAAATGACGGTAAAATTATCCTGATCCGCCAGTTTAGAAAACCGATTGAAGAGGTAATCTATGAAATTCCCGCAGGCTTAATCAATAAAGGCGAAGAGCTCAAGGATGCGGCAGTGCGAGAACTTGAAGAAGAGACGGGCTACAAAGCAAATAAGATAGAATTTGCTCTAACAGTCTACACATCACCCGGCTATTCAACCGAAAAGCTTCATATTTTTATAGCAAAAGATTTGGTCAAAACTCAAAATAATCCCGACGAAGATGAAAATATTGAAGTTGCGATAACTCCGATTGATATAGCTTTACAGATGATTAAAAGCGGAGAGATTAAGGATGGGAAGACGATTGTTGGGATTTGTTTGGTAGAGATAAAATAGTGCAATCACATCTCCAAGAATTTATCGACTTTCTAAACTTTGAAAAGGGTGCGTCAAAGCATACTGTTTCAAATTACAAAAGGGATATTCTTCAGTTTTTTAAATTCGCAAAAGATAAAAATATAGATCGTGAATTCTTTAAGAAATATCTGGACCAAATGGAAGATAAAGGATATTCTCCTTCAACCAGAATGCGCAAACAAGCAGCGCTTAAAACGTTTTTTCACTATTTAATCGCCGAAGACAAAATTAAAGAAGATCCTTCCGCCGATTTGAAACTCCCAAAATTAGGCAGAAGGCTTCCTAAGGCTATTTCAATAGCGGAAGTTTTTTCTATTATAAAATCAGCAGTAAAAAATAAAAGGGATTTTGCGATAATTGAACTTTTATATGCTACAGGAATGCGCGCTTCCGAGTTGATTTCTGTTCAGCTAAATGATGTGAATTTAGATGCCGGCTTCATTAAATGCACGGGAAAAGGAGATAAAGAGCGGATTGTTCCTGTGGGAGAAGCGGCAAAAAAGGCTGTTGAAGAATATATGAAAAATGAGCGGCCTACTTTGCTAAAAGGAAGGACGCAAGACACATTGTTTATTGATAGGAACGGGACGCAAATGTCTAGGCAAGCCCTTTGGAATATTATCAAAAAATATGTTTTAAAATCCGGAATAAGACTCAAAACTTCGACCCATACTTTTCGTCATTCTTTTGCTACTCATTTGCTTGAGCGTGGAGCCGATATTCGAACAGTGCAGGAAATGTTGGGTCATTCAAATATTGCAACTACAGAAATTTATACAGCGGTATCGCGCGAAAGATTAAAGAAAATTTACATGAACGCGCATCCCAGAGCTTGAAAGTTTTAAAATTTTAGCTCCCTTCCCAAGTCTTCCCACTTTTTCATGGGAAGGCTTGGTTAAAAGCTGGCTTTTAAACAAGAGCTGAAATAATTCCACCGGCGCCTCCCGGTGTTTGCGATGGTGTCCATCCTTCCGGAATAGTAACTCCTCCGTTTCCACCGTAGGTATTAGGATATAGAGGCCCCATTCCTACACCTGGAACTTCTTCAGCAGGTTCTGTATTTCCTCCCATTTCACTTGGATCTAAAGGACCCATTCCCACTTCTGGATCTGCCGGATCGCTTTCTGTCTCTGGAATATTCAGAGGCCCCATTCCTACACCTGGGACTTCTTCAGCAGGTTCTGTATTTCCTTCCATTCCATTGGGATATAAAGGCCCTATTGGTACCTGCGGTTGAGTTTGAGTTGATCCGACACGGCTAGAGCCTGAAGTAACGCTAGAAAGTTCTTTCAAAAGATCGTTCAAAAATTTACTCTCGTTTGCGCCATTTGAAGAAGAGACTGAAGAAAAATCACTCGCACTAAATGAATTTTGTACTGAGATAGGTGATATGCTCATTGTTATCACCTCCTTTCCTTATCCGTTAAGCCTATCGTATTTACATCGTTAAAAGTTGCATTGGTTAGATAGAAATTGTTGATGTTGTGTGATCTTTTGAAAGATCGTATAATATTTTCATGCTTGATTTTGATACAACCAATATTAATCTTGGACTTGAGAGGGTATCTGCCGTGCTGATTAGCCTTGGTAATCCGCATTTGAAATTTCCGGCAATTCATGTCGCGGGGACAAACGGAAAAGGTTCTGTTTGTTCAATGACAGCTTCTATATTAAAGGAAGCAGGCTATAAAGTTGGACTCTTTACTTCCCCCCAGCTATTTAAATGGAATGAGAGGATAAAAGTAAACGGAGTGGATATATCCGATGAAGATTTTGAGAGATTAGAAACAACAACCGTTGGGACGCGATTAATCGCGTCCCAACGAACCCCCTTCGAAGTCATCACCTGTATGGCATTTCAATATTTTGCGGAACAAAAAATTGATATTGCGGTTGTGGAGGTCGGAATGGGAGGGCGGCTTGATGCTACAAATGTAGTAAATCCGATTATTACTGTAATTACAAACATAGATTTTGATCATATGCAGTACTTGGGCCGCACAATAAAAGACATTGCCTATGAAAAATCTGGTATTATAAAAGAAGGGATTCCTCTTGTTACAGCGGAAAAGAAAAAAGATGCGCTTACTGTAATGCAGAAAACTGCAGAAGAATGCGGAAAGCTGCGGAATGTCCCAATTCTAAACGTAGAGTTGCTTAATATCCCGCGGAGTCTTTTAATACCCCATTTTATTGGCTCAAATGTTCTTTTCCAGCAGACAAATGTAGCCGTTGTCCTAAAGGTTGCTGATTTACTTAGAGAACAGGGCTATAAAATTTCAGATGAGAACATTAGGGCGGGACTTTTAAATACCCGTTGGCCGGGCCGTTTTCAAATAATTTCAGAAGAACCGCTGATTATTGTGGATGGGGCTCATAATCCTGCTGGCGCAAAAGTTTTAAAAGAATTTATCTTAAGCTTAAAAGTAAAAGAGAAGTTTACATTGGTTTTTGGTTCTCAGGAAGATAAAGACGACAAAACAATGCTTGAAAATTTATCTGAAATCACCGATTCTGTAATTATGGCAAAATCGTTTCATCCAAAAGCAAAGCAGGCGTCTAATTCTGTAAAAGAAGCAATAGAAACCGCAAAAAAAAGGAAGAAGCCAATCCTTATTACAGGCTCTTTGTTTATAGCCGCGGAAGCCTTAGCGCAATTTTGAGATTTTTTTATTCTTTTTATTCTTTTTATTCTTTTTATTCTTTTGTTTTCTGATTTTTTTATGGAATTTATGAGCTGTTTCAATCATTTTTTCAAATTCTTTCATAATTGGTTCTGGCACCCACATTTCTCCGCATTGAGTACAAACCTGAGCGCTGACATTTTCCATTAAATAGAGTTTGCCTTCTTCCACATCTTCCAGATTAACCTTGTCAAGCTTTAAAATGCCTCCGCATTTTTGGCAGGTTCCCATCGAAGTCTGAAAAACTTCTTCCATTTCATCGTGAATATCTTTTTCATCTGTCATGCACGGAATTATACAACCAGAAAACAAAGTAGGCAAGTTTTCGTTGAAATTCGTTTTTTTATGTTACGATATATTGAAAAGGGGTTGTTTGTATTGAATTCGATTTTACAACGGGTTGAAGGCGGAGCAGTTAATAGGAGTTCGGATCGAAAATTAAGAAACGCGCTTTTTAGTTGGGCTAGTTATCGCGGATCCATGATAACCGGCAAATATTTATTAACAGTTTCAAAGAGTGGCAATTCTACTTTTATTAATTCTGATATCTTTGGTTACATAAAAGTTGTTGGTGGAAAACTAAAACAAGGTCAATATCATTTAGCCTTTTCAAGTTTTGACGGCCGTAATCTGGCGCATTTTTTTGATTCTGAGACCAGTCAATTGGCAGCTAATTTTGGCATTGATTCTACTCGTAACTCGATTCGCTTTGAAGAAATAAGGAATTGGGATAGAAATAGGAATCCGCAGGTAATTAGAGATTGGGTTTGCTCAAGCGACTCTATAAAAGTAAAGCCTCCAGATGATTTAGTAAGAATAAGACAAAAAGAGACTTTTCTGCTTGAGTCGGAGGCAGGGATTAATTTAGTGATGAGAGGAATTAAGGGGCACGACAGAGAAGCAATTGTTCGTTATTCTAACAGAGGTTCAAAGAACATTGTATCTGTTTATGAAGCTGATAGGGAAACACTTTTAGCCAGAGGTTCTTTATCTTGGGATGCCGATAAAAAAGATATTGTATTGGATCAGGATTATCCTGTTGGAATGTTACGGAGTCTGAGTCAACGTCCTATTGTTTCTGCCTTCCAACCAGTTAAAAGCCCATCACTTCCTGCTGTTATCATAAAAAATGGACAGGCAAAGATCCCTTTTGGCTTGTCAGGAGAGAAAGTTTTACTTAGCAACTTGGAGCCTAATTGTAACTTTTATTTTAAAATTATTGAAAGGGGTAAAAAGCAAATTATTGTTCTTTATGAAAAGGCAAAAGATCAATATTTTTGGAAGGGCACATATAGAATAATACAGCGTGATGGACTTTTGGTAGGAGAGCCTTTTCTGCCTCAATTTAGAGCTTTGAATGTAATAAATGGAACGGTGGAAATAAGTCATCCTGACTGTGAACGTAAGATCTCTTTAACCGGGTTGGAATCAGGTACAACAGTGCAAGCAATATATTCTTTTTTCAAAGGTGCTTTAGTAATTAAGGTATGTCAACGGAAAGAGTTTCCTGACGAAAAAGCAAAAGCCGCCTTGCGGCTTGTCAGGGCTTTTTACCTTTCGGAAGATGATAAAGGAAGGCTTGAAGTTCTCCCTGTGTTGCCGAAGAGTTATAAATGCCCTTTACTTCAGAACATGGGAGAATCAGATTTTACGCAAAGGGCGCTTAATGGAAATACGGGGAAAGCCGCAAAATTTATTACTGTTGCTGCCGCAAGAAATAGGGCTGTTTTAGTAGATAACGTACATCTCGATGGACTTTCCGAATCAGGCGATTTATTGGCAATAATGGATTTTCAGGGTGGAGGCAAAGTAACTGTTGAGCTCTATGAAACTTATAGGCCTATTTTTGTCGCAAGTTATCTACTTTCACGAGTTGAGAATGCTTGGTGTATAACCAAACAAACAACCTTTAGTTAGATAAATTATCCTTAGCCCTGTCTATCAATCCAATTAAATCAGGATCAGATTGCGCGCTATTAATTGCTTCTTGGATTGAATTGTCTGAATCGGTTATATTTCCGTTTTTGTTGTATTCAACCGCCAGCTCGCACAGCAATTCTACTTTTTTAGCTTTATTTCCAATTTGCGTAATGACATATTTCGCATCTTGCAGTAAGTTTCCCTTTATTAAAGAAATGGCGATTGAAGAAAGGAGCTCATCTATTTTTTCTTTTTGCAGTGAATATGTGCTTATGTAAGGCATTTCTTCACTGTCCGCGGCTTGGGAATTGTCTCTTTTCGCGAAAGCCATCGCAAAATCAATCGTCTGCGTGGCTGCGCTATTATATCCTTGAGTGCTTTCTTCCTGTGCAATTTCAAACAATGAAATTATTTGAAGCCCAATGGCTTCAATGTTGGAAGCTATTTTAAACGCATCATAAAAGAAACCCTGCTTACACATTGCCAGGGCAATTTCTTTTTTGAGTTCAGACCTTATATAAATATCACTTGAAGATTTTGCGAGGCGTAATGCCTTGTTGGAAAAAATCGCGGCCTGTCTTTTATCCCTGCAGGCGACACTAAGGTCAAGATAAGCTTTTACTTTGTAAGTTAAAGAAAGGCTGTCTTTCTTTTTTATCTGCCTTGCGATTTTTTCGGCATCAATATATCTTTTGGCGGCAATTAACGCTTTAACCAATGCTCTTTGCGCTTGCGAACAAAAAGGTTCTTCTATAATGCTTAATATTTTAAGAATATCGTCCAGCGAAAGATTTTTGTTCGTAATTTTTTTGGCGGTTTCTGCAAAACTGGTATCTATAAGAGAAGTCGAGTTGTCTTTTGTTTTTAAGCTTGTATACGCGCGAAGCAGTTCTTCTTTAAATTGTTTTACATCTTCAGCATCTTTTGGCATGTCAGTGCCGGATTTGCGTTTGATATAAGTTTTTAAATTTGTGATTAAATTTAAAGTAATATCCATTTATGCCGCCATAAATTCTATTATTGTTTTCATAATAAACGGATATGCGGGTGTTCCGGGCACCACCTGTTCCAAATGAGTTCCATGCATTCTTAAAACTGTCCAAGGAGCGGAAAGGCCAGTTAATCCTGTATCAGGCAAGTTGTTTCTATCAATAAAACGCCTCTGTACTTGCTGTCTTATATCTTCTGGTTGAGTTGCTATATAATCTTCCAGTTTCAGGTTTGATCCAAGCCCGTCATCTATCATGCTAAGATCAAGCCGCCGCAAATCAGGAAGGCTAACCCATGGCAGATTTTTCACCCCATAAAAAACTTTGCTATGCGCGGCATTGGCATATCTTATCATCATGTTAATAGGAATCGGCCATGCGGCATGTTGGAAGAATTCTTTAATGATTTTAACCGCTCTTGCTTTTTTTTCTCCAGTAGGATCATTTTCTTTGTTAAATGTTTTTTCAAGAAACAATAAGCCGATATTTAATGGGCTATTAATAAGGTTAGGCTCTAATTTAAGCATGGCTACAAGTTTTCCCAACCCTTGGTAGTCCAAATAAGTGACTCCCCATTTTTTCAGCAAAGGAGTCAGCAACGAAAGCATGTCCGGAACACTATCCATAAAATTGATATTTGGGTGTCCGCAGCAAACTACCCGATTGTTTTCATAAAGTCGATTTAAATGTGGATTTTTTGATAACTTTACAGCAGATATTCGTGTTGTAGTATTCCTTGCCCCTTCGCTATGTCCGAGCCAACCGATTTTTGAATATACACCATACGTCTTAATCAAAAAGTCTTCAAAAGAAGGAAGAAAATCTTCCTGCATTATGGAAAAAGGATCTTTTAATCCAATAGGATACCCGGCATTTTCAGCAATTCCTGCTTGAGGGATGGCAATAACCTCTTTTGCCCCATGATTTAAAAACTGTTCAATGACAGATTCATTTCCTTCTAATTCCCCAGCTTCTTTGAGTTCTTCACGAATGCTTTGGCCTAAAAGGAGTTGAGACCATGAAATCCCCAGTCCAAGCTCCAAAACAATGGGCATCCCTTTGAGTTCGGTTGTTTTTGGCTCTTTACCTTCGGTCAATGAAAACCTGGCTATTTTAAAAGGTTTTCCTGAAACAGGAGTCGATAATGTAAGTTCCTTTTTTTGAATGCCGATATTTGGAAAGGGCAAATCTTTTGGATCCGGCCTTACTATAGTACATGGCGGCATTTCTATCGGAGAAATAGTTTCATCCTGAAGCGAAAGAATTAACGATCCAAACATATGGCATATCTGTGAAAAGGCCAGCAAAGACAAGTTCATCTCATATTGACTACCCAATCTGTCTCTGGCACTTAAATACGCTCCAACGGGGGTTCCTTTAGTAACTTCTATTGCTGCGGCTTTAACTATATTTCCTATCATTGTAAAGCACTCCTTTTTTTAAGAAAATGATCAATGTCCAATGTCCAATGAAGGTATGTTTTTTATTTTCAATGGCCTGGCAACTTGGTATCGGCAGGTGAAGATAATAATTTCACTCTTTTTTATTAAAAAGACACATGGTAGAATTAAACAAAAATGAACAATCTGACAAAAATAATATTTTCGATAATTCTGACAATCTCTGTTTTATTGGGAGCTTATCTTGCTTTTGTCAGGCACAATATTGAATCAAAAAGCATGACAGTTGAATTGGCAATGGATTACAACGACTTAAAGCTTCTTTCTTCTCTTGATAGAAAATTTTCAATCAATGACGCCTCCGATCCTGAACCGGCATATAAAATAGAAAATATATCATTGGAAGAATTGTTGGATATAATAAAAAACATAGGAATCGTATCTATCGGCTTAAAAGATGAGACCTTAAAAGAGGCTAATGTAGAGGGGGAAATATATTATACTGCGACCGATGCTTTAAAAGAAAACATGTTGGACAGCGATAAAATTAAAAAGATTTTAAAAAAACATCACCTTTATGAAGGGTATACCTACTTTATAACAAAAAATTCAAACATAGCAAAAAGGATTGGAGCCAATTTATCGGCAGGGGTAGATCGTATGCTGGGGAAAGAATTGGAGCCAACTTTTCTGGAAATATATAAAAACAGCACTGCGTTGAGCGAGGTCGGTATCGGTTTATCGGAAAAAGCGCGAAACATTTTAAAAAATAAAGGTTTCAGGATTATTCCAAGAATATGGAACAATCCGAATTATACAACCGCGGGCATTGTTAATAAAATAAATCTGCTTAATGGCTATGACACAATAATATTTGACGGAGAAGATATCGCCGGCTATCCGGAAAACATTATTGCTCTATCAAAAGCGTTGAAAGCCAATAACATAAAATACGGAAACATCGAAATTATAAAACAAAGCGGCGACTCGCGGCTCAAAGCGCTTATGGGGACAAAAATCGTGCGTGTGCATAGCATTCCTGAAAATGAAATGAAAAAGTTAAATAAGGAAGAAGCCGTAGCTAGGCTGGTTAGAGCGGTAAAAGAGCGGGGAATAAGATTGCTTTATTTAAGGCCTTTTCTTCCTCCCGAACTTAAAGCAGATGATCCTGTTAAGTACAATCTGGATTATTTGTCGGAAATAAGCGGGAAATTAAGAGCTTTAGGCTTTACTTTTGGAAGCGCTTCTACTCTGGAAGAATTTAAACCAGCGGGTTTGCAAATAATCATACTTGGAGCAGGGGTGGTTGTCGGGTTTAT
>MEUB01000001.1:0-667 GCA_001771535.1 candidate division WOR-1 bacterium RIFOXYB2_FULL_37_13 | reverse complement strand
GTCTAGCAGACTCAAACAATATTTCTTCATAATTTTCAAAATGGAAAAGCACATTTACCAAAAAAACAGCATCTAAACTTTTGTCCGATATACTTACCCCGTGTGGAGTAGCAATGTCCCCCCAAATTGTTTCAATATTATGAAATGTTTCAGTAAGAGCTCTTCTACGAACTGATTCCAAAACATCTTTCAGAATATCCACAGCATAAATAATACCTTTTTCACCAACAATTTTAGCTGCCGAAAAAACCATGTGTCCTGTACGTCCACAACCAAAATCTGCGATATGCATACCCTCATGAACGCCTGCCTTTTCTAAAAGAAAGTTAGAATCAACAAGATTGTTACCTGTATTGTAGCTAGACATATTTTTTTAAAATGAATTACCCCGCCGCAAGCGGACGAGGTATAAGAAGGAACATCTTCGTAGCACAAGCTACGGGGAATTAAACCCTCTCGTCCGCCTTGGGCGGATTAAAACATTAAGAAATACCAAACATTCTACCAAAAACTTTTATAATTACTTCACCAAGCATACCAGTCATCCCCATCAAAGACAAAAAAATAGCTACAATACCCAACAACTTGTACATAGTTCTAGTACCTCCACCTCCCAATTTTTCTTCTGCCCAAGCACTATAACCAAAACTAGAAACGAACCAATCAG